>JAUIMA010000044.1 GCA_030432675.1 Candidatus Hydrogenedentota bacterium
GGCGGGGGAGGGGCCCAAAATGCGGGCTTCCCGCTTCAGGAACCCGTAAACGCGCGCGACGGCATCGCCGATGCCATTAAAGAAGAGGAGGTCATTGGGCGTGATCTTGACGCCACCATCCCGTTCATTGACCTTGGCGGCCAGAAATTCGCGGGTCTCGATAACGCCGGCAGAGTCGCAATAGCCGTAGCTCGCGGGTTCTTCCAGGAGTCCCTGGAGGATTTCCTTGATCCAGGGGGCGAGGGCCTCGCCTTTTTCGATGGGGTCACCGATGTTTTCCCAGATGATTTCGCGGCCTAAGGCGCGGACTTCCCGGGCGACGGCCACGATTTCGCGGATCTCGTAACTGAGATTTCCTGCACCCTCATGAACTATACTACGTCTCATAGCGGCCTCTCTGAAACCGGTGGTTAGCTTTCACGTCTACTCATTGGGTGGATATGCACACCTCTGGGGCGTAAGACCGGGGGAGAGGAATGAATCCGAGCGGGATGGGGCAACGTGATGCCCCCATCCAAGTGCGCGATCATAGGGCTTTCGGCGGGGGAATTGCAATATTTACGCGTGTATTTGCGGGGCGCGGGCTAAATCCGTCTATCTGCCACAACGCCCATCTGGCCGTTTTCGGAAGCCTTGGTGCGCAGGTGGGAAAGAATCTCAAACAGATCACGGGAACTGGCTTTACTATCGGAATCCCGCTTGGTAATACACATGAGGAATTCCAGCGTCTTCTGTTGCTGCCACGCCTTCAACTGCGTTGGCTTTCCCAGTTCCTCCAGGAAGCGCGCACGGTGCTTGTGCCATACACTCACGACCCGGTCACTGTACGTCTGGGAGTGGTCGGAAGAGATGATGTACACAAAGTGACCACCACCCATGTGGCCGATGGAGAAGAATTTCGGACTGACTTCACGGGCGCACATGTGGAGACAGCGACCGAAATGGCGGAGGGCCTTGGCCTGCGCGTCCCGTCCGGCATCTTTAAAAAATTCGTTAATCCGGAAAAGTTCAATATAGCCCACAATGAACTCAGTTCGATTGGTGATGGCTTTCTGAATTTCCAGTTTGATGCTCTTCGCGGTGGGTAAGCCCGTCATGTCATCCGTGAGGGGCGCGGACAGATTGGTAGCCAACAGATTCTCGATTCGACCGATCAGGGCCGGGGTGTTGAATGGCTTGGTTACGTAATCATCGGCTCCTTGCGCCAGCCCATGGGTAATTTCTTCGTCCGAGTCCATCGAGGAGAGGAGCAGGATGGGGAGGGTGTAGAGATCGGTATTGGCGCGAATCCGACGACAAACTTCAAAGCCGGAAACGTCGGGCAACATGACATCAAGGATCAGCAAATCCACCGGATTCTGGATCACGCTTTCCAAGGCCGGCTCACCTCGGGACTTAAAGGTGCAATTATGCCCCTTGCTGGTGAGCTGCTCACACAAGAATGTGGTAATGCGTGTGTCGTCGTCAACGACGAGAATGTTCGCCATGCCCTTGCCTTCCAAACGACTGCCTTGAACGGAATATGAACCCATGCACTCCTCGAACTGTCAACGTCCGCCGCACGTGATTTGTCAATAAAAACCCGACCTCCCCCGAGGTCAATTATGCGATGTTTGCCCTATTATACCGGATTTGACCGAAAATTGCGTATTTTTCTGCCTTCTTCCTCAATGGGGCTTGATATGCGAATAGTGCTTCGGGCAGTATCAGGCACGGGCCAGTGGGTCCTGCGAGCAGCGCACTCATTCCGACGATAGGAGATTACCCCCCAATGAAAATGGTTAAAATTCGTGAGACATTGGCGGCGCTTTTCGCGCTCGCGCTGGTTATTTTGCTCCTGGCGGTCGTGGCCAAGGTGTTCGGATTCGAGATTCCCGGACTCATTCACATTACCAACGCACTGGGTATCGGTGGCTGAGTCTCCTCGTCGCGCGGAAACCTATTCTTCTACGGGCCCGATCGGAGCGGAGTCCGCACCGGCAGACGCAGTGTCCTGGTTCTCCGCATGGCCTTGTGCGCCGAGGCGCTTCAAGCCATTCAAGGCTGCGATTTTGTAGGCTTCTGCCAAGGTGGGATAATTGAACACCGTATCGACGAAGTAGCTGATGGATCCCCCAAAGGCCATGACGGTCTGTCCAATGTGGAGCAGTTCAGAAGCGCCATCGCCCAGGATATGGACCCCGAGCAGTCGCCCGGTTTTTTGGTGAAAAACCAGTTTTAACATGCCGGTCTCGTCACCCATAATCTGTCCTTTGGCCACTTCCCGGTAACGCGCGATACCCACTTCGTAGGGGGTGCCTTCTTCGCTCAGTTCATGCTCGGTCTTGCCCACCATCGAAATTTCGGGAATGGTGTAGATGCCATAGGGGAGTAACTCGTTGTCCGAGAAGAAGGGCACGCCGAAAGCATGGCAGGCGGCGAGACGTCCCTGCTCCATGGAGGTGGAGGCGAGGGCTGGAAAGCCGACGATATCACCCGCTGCATAGATATGGGGCACCGAGGTTTGCAGGTTGTCGTTTACATCGATGAGGCCCCGGCTGTTTGCCGCCAGGCCGGCCGCCTCCAGATTCAGGCCGTCCGTCGCACCTGAGCGGCCCGAGGCAAACATAAACATCTCGGTCTTGATCTCCCGCCCGTTTTCCAAGGTGGTGACGACACTGCCATTGGGATCTTCCTGAACTTTCGTGAAGTCTTTGCCAAGATAGAGGGTTACCCGCTCGTCACGCATGTGGTAGGTAAGCGCCTCGCAAATTTCACGATCAACAAAACGGAACAATTCCGTGCGGCGGTCGAGGAGGCGGACATCAACCCCCATGGCGGAAAACATGCAGGCGTATTCGGTTCCAATAACACCGGCACCCACAATCAGCATGCTCCGGGGCATTTTGTCGAGGTTGAAACCCTCACCGAAGATGCTGTCTGTGTCAATGATGGTCCGATTGTTGAAGGGAACCCGATCGGCGCGGTAGGGGACCGTACCGACACTTATGAGAATTTTTTTTGCTTCCACCATCTGGCGGCCATTCAGGGTGTCGATGCCCACCACGTTGGGCGCTTCAAAGGAAGCGTGCCCATAGGCCACGTCTACCCCGGTGCGCAGCAGGCGACTCCGGGCGACTTCGTTTTCGTGGGCGACGACCCGGTTAACGCGCTGTTTCAGATCGTCAAAGGCGACATCATGCTTTATGTGGAAACTTCGACCGTAGACCGCGCGGTGGCGTAGGCCCGTAAAGTGGATAATCGCTTCGCGCAATGTCTTACTGGGGATGGTCCCGGTGTTGGTGCAGACGCCGCCCAGCACCTGCTTTTTTTCGGCGATAATTACCTTTTTCCCCAACTTAACTGCCTGAATCGCGGCGCGCTGACCAGCAGGGCCCGAGCCGATTACCATCAAGTCCACTTTTTGCATGTGCAACTCTCCTTTGCGTCGTGCTGGCTAGAGTATGCGGTGCGTCGGGGGTACGGTGCAAGGTGGCGTTAAGCAGGGGCGTCTCTTCCCCTTCGAACCCTGCTCAAGGGGGAGTATGGGTGCCTCCTCCTTGAAGGGAACTGGGTGACCGGCGTATAGTGGGGCTAAGGGTGTCGTGACCCGGTGTCTGTGCTTTTTGGAGTACAGCAATGCAATGTATTAACCCAATGTCCCTCCTCCTCACTTTCTCCCTGTTATTGCTTCAATCTTGCCCCGTTGCTGCTCAGGATGCCGAAAAAGCAGTCCTTCAGGAGCGTGTCGAATCTCTCGAGCGGCGCCTCGCCGAGATGGAAAGTCTTGTCCGCACGCTGCAACGTTCCGACTTTGCCCCGTCGGCAGCTGCGGCGACTCCTGCCGAGGAGGTTGCGGCAGCGCCCGAATCCTTGGAGTCGCCCAATGCCCCACAGCCCTTGCAAGCTTATTTTAACCAGGGCCTGCAACTGCGCTCCTCCGACGGGGCCTTTGATATTCGTGTCGGGGGACGGACCCAGTTTGATATGGCCTTTTTTGATGCCGACGAACGTTGGGAGCGACTGGCTGCGCTAAACCCGGATTTTGGCTTGGGCGACGAAGACGACGGTGTCGCGTTTCGGCGGGCGCGCCTTTCTATTCGGGGGACCATCTACGAGCACATCGGCTTCAAGGCTCAATATGATTTTGCCGTGAACTCACCTGGAAACGATGGGGCGCAATTTCGTGATGTGTTTATCGAATTCAAGGATGTGCCCTGGGCGGATAAAGTGCGTATCGGTCACTTTCAGGAGCCTTTCTCCCTGGAGGAAATGACTTCAAACTCGTATATGACCTTTATGGAGCGGTCCTTGGCCAACGTCTTCACTCCGAGTTTCAATACGGGCCTTACAGTAGAAAAATCGGGACTTCAGAATCGGATTCACGGTGTTGTGGGGGTCTTCAAGACGACTGACTTCTGGCCCTCCGACAATGACAGCAATGAAGCGGCTGGCTATGGCATTACGGCCCGCCTGACGGGCGTTCCCTGGGTGTCGGAAGACGGCCGCAGCCTGATCCATCTCGGGCTGAACGCATCCCGGCGAAACCCGGATGGCGCGATCACCTTTCGTCAGCGCCCCGAGTCCTATCTGGCCCAACGCTACGTGGACACGGGTGCCTTGGATACCGGGCGACTGTTTACCTATGGCATTGAAGGGGCTGTGGTGCATGGTGCGTTATCGCTGCAGGGAGAGTATATTGCGGCGGAACTCGATACAAGCCCATTTGGCAAACGCAGTTTTTCCGGTTACTACGGGGCAATTTCCTGGTTGCTTACCGGTGAACAGCGGCCTTACAAGAAGGGGGCCTTCTGGCGGGTTATACCGGCCCATCCCTTTGCCTATCGGGGAGCCCGCCGCGGCTGGGGGGCGTGGGAAGTCGCCGCCCGTTATTCCCAGGTTGATCTGAATGACGGCCCCATACAGGGGGGCACCGAGGAGAACGTGACCCTCGGGGTAAACTGGTACTTGAACGCCAACACCCGGCTCATGGTCAATTACATTCACGCCCAGATAGACAATTCACGCTACGATGGCGACCTTGAAATTCTCCAATCCCGTGTCCAGGTAGATTTCTAAGTGTGGCGATGCCACCGAGTTGGAACGATTATGCTCGAATCGGTTACACTCCACCCGTCATTGTCTGGAGATGGTTGTCGTCTGAAGTAGTCTCCTCAGACGGCATGCCACCCCCTCATTTTGCGCAGCAATTGGCTCTCAATCAGCCCAGCACGGTCCAACGGATTCAGGAAGAAACGCGATGAAATCCTATGACGTAAGCGTCTATCCCTCGAAAGTAGCATTACCGCGTGAGGAACAGTTGGCCTACCGCCTGGCGGGCCTGGCCACTCACCGGAGTGAGATCGATCCTGAAGCCCGTGAGATGGTAATCAATCGATTCATCGATAATGCGGCGGTGGCCATTGCGGCTATCAGCCGCGAGCCTGTTGCCAATGCGCGCAGTCAGGCCCTTTGTCACCCACGGGCCCGGGGTGCATCCGTTTTCGGTATGCCCATCGAGCAAAAGTTTGACGCCGAATGGGCGGCATGGGCCAACGGAACGGCGGTGCGGGAATTGGATATGCACGACACGTTTCTCGCGGCGGACTACTCCCACCCGGGTGACAATATTCCCCCTATTCTTGCGGTAGCGCAACAATGCGGTGCCATTCAGGGCTTGAGCGGCGTGGACCTCGTTCGGGCGGTGTTGGCCGCGTACGAAGTGCAAATCAGCCTGGTGAAATCCGTCTGTCTTCATGCCCACAAAAAAGATCACATTGCCCACCTTTGTCCCGCCCAGGCCGTGGGCATCGGTACCCTGCTTGGGCTGGATCATGGTGTGGTGTTGCAGGCCGTTCAGCAGGCCGTCCATGTGTCGTTTACAACCCGACAGTCTCGCAAAGGAGAGATTTCGAGCTGGAAAGCCTATGCACCGGCCCATGCGGGGAAGCTTGCTATCGAAGCGGTTGATCGGGCTATGCGCGGTGAGAAAAGTCCGGCCCCCATCTACGAAGGGGAAGACAGCGTCATCGCCTATATGCTTGACGGCGCAGAGGCGCACTACACGGTAACGCTGCCCGAAGCAGGGGAGCCACACCGCTCGATACTGGAATCCTACACCAAACAACACTCGGCCGAGTATCAGAGTCAGGCGCTTATTGATCTGGCCTTCAAGATGCGCGAGAAGATTGGCGATTTCGATGCGATCGAACACATCACCATTCACACCAGTCACCATACCCACTATGTAATCGGCACCGGGGCGAATGACCCGCAGAAATTAGATCCCAATGCCAGTCGGGAAACGCTGGATCACAGCATCATGTATATCTTCGCCGTCGCGCTCCAGGATGGGGCCTGGCACCACGTGGCCAGTTACTCCCGTGAGCGGGCCTCCCGGCCGGATACCGTCGAGCTCTGGCACAAGATCTCAACGGTGGAAGATCAAGAGTGGACGCACCGCTATCATGCCAGCGATCCCAACGAGAAGGCCTTCGGGGGGCGGGTCGAGATTCGATTCAATGATGGAAGCACCATCGTGGATGAAATGGCCGTGGCCAATGCGCACTCGCTCGGGGCCAAACCCTGGAAACGACCGGAATACATCCGAAAGTTCGAAACCCTGACCAGCGGGATTATAGCGCCCGAGGAAAGTGATCGCTTTCTTGAAGTGGTTCAGAATATCACGGACCTGGAAGCCAACGATTTGTCCGAGTTGAACGTGCAGGTGCCTTTGGAATCCCTGCCGCGCAATACGCGGGACAACCGCGGCATTTTCTAGTCGTAGGCGTGGCTGGTCTGTGAGACTACGCAGTGAGTCTGTCTTCGCGGACCAGATGGCCTGTGCGTTTTTTCGCTGCGACGAGGACTTGGTCGCAGCGCAGAAGGCAATTCTGCCCTCGGCTCGTCAGGGGTAGGGGCTATGGGGAGCGAGCAGGGCCCGTGGGGAATGTTGAAGTTGAGCCGTGAGCCAATCAATAAGGTCTTGTGCGCGCATGAGGCGGCAGGGGGCCTGGGCGATATGCAATTCCCGGACGATGCCTTGCGCGATCAGCCGATCGTGCCACGACTCAAAGATACGAGGGCGATCCCAGCGATGAATCGGGGTCTTCACTTCGTGGTACTTGCCGAGGGTGTCTATGACGGTGCAGGAATAGCGGCCGGGGAAGGACACGTAGGGTGCATCCGCCAGCTCTTCTGCGGTATGGAACGTGGTGTTGGCATCGTGGCGGACACCGAGAAGCAGAATGTAGCCACCGGCGGCGGCCAGACGGGTATACGGGCTGCCTTGACCACAGGGACTTTGGGCGGAAGCGTGGTCCGCCGTCAGTTCGACGGCATCAGGGCCTATGGCGGCGACTGCGTGGGTGGGATGAACACTGCGATGACACGCCGGGTGTCGGAGCGCTGCACACGGAATGGCACCGCACCACGTCGTTTGTAGACGTTGATCGCTGTGGGGGCGGTGGTCCGGACTATCGGAGGAGGCTCCCGTCAGCGTGGGGAAGAGGACCGTTCCTTGCGTCGTGGCAGTGGTCGTTAAGGCCTCAACGACGGCCGACGCCCCACCTTCGACCCAACCCAAGGTACTGAGTGCGCTGTGAACGAGCAGGGGAGCCCCATGTGGAAGGCTCAATTGGCCGAATTCTTCCGATAGGGTCTGTAGGTTTTGAGGGGTGGTGCTCATCAGTTCCGGGGAGAAGTCGGGTCGGGGTTGTCCGAATCCGGAAAATACTCCGGGTAAAGATTCGTTGCACAATCGGGACAAATCCCATGGCTGAAGTTCGTATCCAGATGGGCGTGAAAATAGGTTTCCACGTGCTGCCAGTATCCCGAGTCATCGCGAATCTTTTTGCAATTGCAACAGATGGGTAAGAGTCCGTGCAAGGTTTCTACTTCTTCCAATGCATCCTTTAGTCGGGAGCTGTTTATAGCTACTTCCTGTTCCAGCTGTTGCCGTTCATTCTGAATTTTTCGCCTTACCTGGCTGGTGAGCGTAAACGACCATCCAACCGCAGCGGGAAATGCGGCCATGAATATGAAATTCTCTGTGAACGGAGTCGCCGGAAGAAAACCCGGACCGAGCAGACAGGTCATGACTGCCGACATGAGGAGTAGCCCCCAACATGCCAGAAAGCTTTTGGCATACGGTTGTTGTGCCCATGAGGCTCGAACAGCCATGATCGTCACGGCCAGGGGGGCTATCAGTCCACCGAGGAACATTAGATAGAAGGCGTTTGAGAGTTGGAATATGCCTCCGAGCAGACCGAGGAGCGCGAGGAATCCAGCGAAAAGGTTCAATCGCGTAAGAATCCGGGCTCCGGGGGCCGCTTTTAAGAATTCATTACAGTATGCAATCCCGGTCCAGATGGTTAGAGCATCGGTGATGGGCATACTGTTAAATTTCAACCAGGAGGGGGACGGCCACAGCAACATATTTGCGGTGCCTGAGGTGCACATGAGGTCGAAATTCAAGGCGGCAAGAAAGAGGCCAAGCCAGAAATAGCTAACCTGACGCAGTTGTGCAGCGACGCTGAGGTTGAAGATGGCCAGTGTCAGCAGGGCACCAGAAAGGATGAGGTAAAAGGCGAGGGCACGATTGGCACCCCGGTTGAAATCATTGAGCTCCCAGAGTCGGGCTTCAAAACGCAGGGAGCCGAAATGCCGAACACGGACGTAGTAGCGGGCAGGCTCGTCGGTTTCTATTTGAATGGGAAAGGCCGGGGTAAGCCCGCCAATCTGACGGTTCCAAAATGGGTGTCGGGCTCCGAGTTCGGTCGCGTAGTAGTTCCCTTGCTCGTCGGGTTGGTATAGGATTGCTTCACCGAGTCGGGGATTGTAGAACTCCAGTACGTGCCAACCTGTCGTATTAGCCAGGTCAAAATCGATGGTAAACCAGTGATCTTTGCCCCCCGTATAGCCAATCGCGAAACGTTCGTCTTGCAACGATTGGAATGCTGCGAGTGTTTCCTCACTCTGAATGCTCTCGATGCTATAGGCGTCCCGCTCGGTCTCGAGGTAACCCATACGGGGTAGGACATTGTCATACGCCGCAGCGGAAGCGGAAAATGCGGTGCTCCACACCAACCCAAGCCCGAGTATTCCTGCGAATAGTTTTTGTGGCAAGTTGGCATTCTCCACACGTCATGTCTACCGTACTGCACGAAGCGGTCAAGTATACTAAATTTTCCAAGATAGCCGTTAGTCGGGCTACGTTGGAAGCAGGACGCCGTGGGCAGCCAGATCTTTCTCGGCCGCCGGGGCCCAGCCCCGATTGGCGACGGGGCTCGCCGGGCTGGGGTGTAGAATTCGGCCTACGGTACCTTCGAAATTGGGGACCGCCCGCTTGATCTGTTGTTCGGCAAAGGTGCCGACGCCAAGTAGCGTGCCTGGTTTGAGGTGGGCGACGAGTTGGGCAAGAGCCATGTCGCAGGCCGCGAAGAGGGGGGCTCGCTCTTCTTTTGCCAACTTATCCGGTGTGAAATTACGGCCGCTTTCTTCCATGAAACACAGCGGACAATAATTATGTACGTAGAACTGGCGAAAGAAATGATCGGGGTGCTGAAACCGCTCTTTTGCCCAGCCCCACAGACGGGCACCACTGACTTCGTTTCGCTGGCAATCAAAACCGACGATGGGGCGCTTGGGGTGTTCGTTGGCAGGGCGGTCTACGGGGGCCGAGATGCCCATCCAATCGCGAACGTGGGTGATCTCTCCAAAGGGTACACCGGTCTGCGCCATGCCCCATGGGCCGGGATTCATACCGATGAGTAGCACGTCAATCCGAGGTCGCGCATAACGTCGGACGTATAGTTCGTGACTTTTCCTTGCATAGCTCAACGGATTGTAGACGTGGGTCACCGGCGCGTTGAACTGCAGTGCATCCACCGCCGTGGAGAGGGTACGGGAAATTTGAATGGGGCGGGGAACAGACACGACATACTCGATCAGGTGTAGAAGAGCGACCAGCTAGCTTTTGGGCTTGGTCTTACGCTTCGCAGGAGACTTCTTCGCGGCGGGTTTCTTCTTCGCGGTGGCTTTTTTCTTTGCCGCTGGCTTCTTTGCAGGTTTGGCAGGAGCGGTCTTTTCTTCCTCCTCCAATTCCAATCGTGCTGCTTCTTCGCGATTGCGCTGGGCAGCCGCGTAGAAGGGGTCCACCGGGGGGGCGGGGTGCTCTTCGGTCTCATCGCTGTCGGTCGTGTAGGACTCTTGAGTGTGACGCCCGTTATCCGCCCCGGCCAGGGGCTCAACCATCAATGGCTGTCGGGTGTCCTCTTCGTCGTAGAAGGGGTCGTCCAAGGGTGCGATGTCTATCTTCTCTGTCGGCTCCTCGCTGGCTCCATAGAGGTGACTCATTCGGGCTAATTCAGTTTGCGCCAACTGCCCGAATCGCGAGTCGGGGGTGCGCTCCAGGATATGTTCAAAAAGAGCGGTGGCCTTGCTGGCCTGGTGGAGGTGGCTTTCACGTAGCTTGGCCAAATGATAGGTGGCTTCGGCCCATATCAGTTTTTTGCCGTAGAAGCGCTCAGAGATTTCCTGAAACAGGGCGGCCGCTTCGGCAAAGCGATCTTCGGCTTTGAGGAGCCGGGCGGCCTCGAAAAGCGCATCCTCTGTGTTTTCCAGATAGGAGCGATAGCGTTTGACGGCTCCATCCACATCGCCACGGAGGGCCAACTTACGGGCTTCCGCAAACTCGGATGGCTCGTGGATCTGCATGCCAAAGGGGCTGACGCGGTCAATGACGCGCGATGCAAAGGAGTTGACGATAATGAGCCCGTAGTAGAAGAGGGGAAAAACGAATGCGATCATGCACCACAGGAGCAGACCGAAGTAGCGGCTGTCGGGCGTTATGGCATTCATTTCACGGCCATCTTCCATGACGACCTTGATGATTTCCTGGCTGCCGACCGAGCGATTGTAAAAGGCCACAATCAGGAGGAGGAACATGAATATCATGGAGATACCCATGCCGAGAGCAACTGGAATGGGCACCGTTTCGTTATTTCGGGTCCACCAATGCTTGAACAACTTGCCGGCGAGAATGAGGGCACCCGTGTAGAGTACCAGGATCGCGAATTCGCCGGGCGACGGCAGTTGGGGGGCAAACTGCGTCCAGGGATACGGTTGATACGATTCGGGTTCCATCTTCCCTTTCCAACACCCCTTACGGGACGAACTCTGCCGGGTCTACCGTGGGGCCGTACTTATGACGACCTTGCGATAGTACTCATGGGGCCAGTATAAGAATTATTCAGCTTTCCGTCAAATGTTTTGTGTCGATATTCGCACCTGCGACAAAGACCCGTTGATTTCTGTGCGGAGTATACCATGTTAACCGTGTGTTGACTTTCGCACCGTCGTTTACGCAAGATGCAGTACGCGGGACAACGAAGCCCCGCTGGTTACATGTAAACAATATACCCCAATTTATCACATTTTTTCCAATCGATGGTCTTTAATTTCGTTACGTCCAGCTCGGGAAGAGTCGGACCGGCGTTGCCTCACCAAGGTGGGGGGAAGGCACTTGACCGGGGGAGAGTGAAGCGCGGAGCGTGGCGCATGTCAGAGCATAGCCAAATGGAGCGGGATCAGGCACGGGCCATTCCCCTCAATCAGATTCAGAATGAGTTGCTGGCCCTGTTGGATCAGACCGATGAAACGGGGGTGGCGGATGCCGTAGACCTCCTGATCAGCCAGGGGGCCTACCACGGGTGCAGTGATATTCACCTGGAGCCCTGGGCCGATTATTTCTCTTTGCGGTACCGAATCGACGGCATCCTGCACCAATGCGCCTTCATCCCGAAGGAGTTTCAACCCAAAATAAACGCCCGTATAAAAGTGCTCGCAGACCTGGTGGTCTATCGTAAGGATGTACCTCAGGACGGCCGAATCGACTTTGAGAAGACGACGTGCGGGCGCCCGCTCCGCGTATCGACGGTGCCGACCATCAAGGGCGAGAAGACGGTTATTCGGTTGTTGGGCGATACGGTGGAGCTCTACACCCTGGAAACCCTGGGTTTTCAGCCCCCGGTGATCCAGACCCTGCAGGACGTTATCACCCGCACCTCGGGCGCACTCATGTTGACGGGGCCGAGTTCGAGTGGTAAGACCACGACAATCTATGCCCTGCTTCGTGAGCTGATGAGCCTTCAGAAAAACACGACCAATATCGTTACCATCGAAGACCCGGTGGAATATACGATGGATCGTATATCCCAGATTCAAACCAATCCCCACGTGGACTTTACTTTTGCCACGGCACTCCGCGCGATTCTTCGCCAGGATCCCGAGGTGATTATGGTGGGTGAGATTCGCGATCTGGAAACGGCGCGTATGGCTATCCGGGCGGGCCTTACGGGGCACTTCGTGATTAGCACGATACACAGTGGCACCTCGGCGGGGGTATTCACCCGTCTCCTGGATATGGGCATCGAGCCCTTTCTCGTGGCCTCGTCGGTAACGGCGGTGTTGGCTCAGCGCCTCGTGCGATTGAACTGCCCGGATTGCCTCGAGGTCTATACGCCGGACCCCGGGATGCGTGCCCGCTTCATTTCGGACAAGAAGAAACGGAAGTTTTATCAGGGTAGCGGTTGCGAATCCTGCAACGGAATCGGATTTCGGGGTCGAGCGACCATCGGTGAGCTATTCACCGTGGATCAGGAAATCGCCGAATTAATCCTGGAAGAACCTACGACCTCGCAGTTGGAGGAGATGGCAGTGACCAAAGGCATGGAGACTATGGCCGAAGATGGTTTGTCCAAGGCACTGAAGGGGATTACGACCCTGGGCGAATTGATGCGGGTCTTACCGAGTGTGCTCGACTAGTGGGCGATCGGCATGGTGGACTACCCAGTTGACCGGTATCCATGTGCGTACGCTGTTGATGAGATAAATCGAGTCTGCCCGCTCCAAATCAGAGACATAGAGGACCCGTTCCTCGATGGCTCCGGTCTCGAGTAAGTGTCGACGAAAGACGCCTTCGAGTAGCCCGATATGGGCCGGTGGCGTATATCGTTTCCCCTCAATTTCCAACACGATGTTGGCGAAGCTCGCTTCTGTAAGTCGATTCTCTTGATCCCACAATACGACATCGGTGCAGTCCGGGCGAGTCGCCCGCAGTTGATCGTAATGGAGTCGATGGGTGGTTTTGTGGTGTACCCACGGTTGCCGTGTGTCAATGGGGTCAGCGGCGAGGCCGACATTCCACGCGGCAGGAGTGGGTAACGGCGCGTGCGAAATCGCTATTTCACCGGTGCGCGCCACCGTAAGGCGCACTTTCGCAGGGAAATGGGTCGCGTCGGAGCGGTACGACTCCAGTGCAGCGATAACGGAATCCCGACACCACGGAACGCCGAAATACCCTGCCGATGCCGCTAGTCGATCCAGGTGGAGCGGGAGCAGCAAATAGCCAGTTTCATCGAGTCGTAGCGAGGCAAGCAGCTCAAAGGGGGGATGGCCGTGTTGGAGTACGGCAGTCTTGGTATTGCACTCGGCATATTCCTGGTGATCGACAGAGTCCCATGTAATGCCACTGCCGACTGGATAGGTAGCCGTGGACTGTCGGCTGTTTACCGTCGCCGTACGAATGGCCACATTGAAGCAGGCGCTGCGATTGGGTGCCCACCAGCCCACAGCGCCACAGTAGACGCCCCGCGGCCCCTTCTCGAATTGACGGATGAGCTTCATCGTTTCAATTTTGGGCGCTCCCGTAACCGAGGCGCAGGGAAAAAGAGCCTGAAATATCTCCGGTACGGATGCCTGGGTTTTTCCGGTTATGGTACTGGTCATTTGCCAAACGGTAGGGTATTGCTCTGCAGAGAAGAGATTGGGGACCTGAATGGTACCCGTTTCGCAGACTCGGCCCATGTCGTTGCGAATCATATCGACAATCATCAGGTTTTCGGCCCGTTCCTTGGGCGATTGGAGGAGCTCGGTCCGAAGCTGCTGATCTGCACGGGCGCTGAGACCGCGCGGGCGGGTGCCTTTCATCGGACGGCTGGTAAGTTGGTCACCTTCCAGGGAAAAGAACAACTCCGGAGACAAGGAGATGATTTCATGGTCGCCCCACTGTTGAAAGGCGCTGTAGGGGCCTTGTTGGGCCTGATGCCTATCGAGGAACCAGTGATAGCCGGTGTGCCCAAATTCCGCTTCCGTGGGGAAGGTGTAGTTCACCTGATAGGTGTTGCCTGCGGCAATCTGCGCCCGAATCGCAGCCACCGTCGTGTCGTAGTCTTCACGGCTGACAGACGCAAGCCACTCCGGGCCCTCGGAGTCGAGGGGCAGCGTCTGGGGCGGCTTGCTTTGCCACGTGAACTCTGAGTAGAGGCCGAAGCAGAGCAGGGGAAGGTCGGCCGGGGGATAGGTTTGGAACGCCGCGTCAAATGCAGCGGCCGCCTCGTAGGCCACGAATCCGCCAGCATGCAAACCGGAGTCGACAAGGTCCTGAATTCGATGCAGCGCGGGGAGGACGTCTTCGACCCGGGTTGCCGTGATAACTTCGACCGGACGGGCATAGACCCGCACCCGATCACCGACGGGGAATTCCAAGTATCCAATTGTGGCGGTTTCGGTCATCATCGTGACTCACGTGGGGGGATGGTGGCTTCAGGGGCATTCTACGTCATTGGATAGCACGGGCGATAGGAAAAAGGCGCTTCGGTGCTGCCGCCAGTCGGAATGGTCAGGGTGTGGGCTGGGGGATTCGATAGACCCGGTGGGCATTTGAAGTCGTCTCTCTCGCCAAGCGCTCCCGGTCCACGCCTTTGAGATCGGCGAGAAAATCTGCGGTATGGGACACAAAGTGGGGTTCACACCGTTTGCCCCGCAACGGGACGGGGGCGAGGAACGGCGCATCCGTTTCCACGAGCAGTCGGTCCAGGGGGACTATCTTGGCGGCCTCCTGGAGGTCTACGGCCTTCTTAAAGGTAACGTTACCTGCGAAGGAAATGTAGAAGCCCAGATCGAGAAACTTTTCGGCATAGTCGGGGCCACTGCCAAAGCAGTGCATGATGCAACCCGCCAGCCGGGGCGCATATTCTGCCAAAATGGCATAGCAATCTTCGTCGGCTTCCCGGTTGTGGATGACGATGGGCATATCCAGTTCACAGGCCAGGTCGAGTTGTTTGCGAAAGGCGACTGCCTGTACATCGCGGGGCGAGTACTCATTGAAATAATCGAGCCCCATTTCGCCCAGCGCGATGACTTCAGGGCGTGCGGCCATTTCGCGAAGGCGGTCGTACGTGGCATCGTCGCAGTCCTTGGCGTAGTACGGATGCATACCGACAACCCCATACACGCGGGGGCCAAGCAACGGGAGGGCTTCTTCGCTGCTGGGGATGTCGTCCCCAATAACGACAATCCAGTCCAA
The DNA here is from genome assembly GCA_030432675.1 of Candidatus Hydrogenedentota bacterium. GTDB lineage: Bacteria > Hydrogenedentota > Hydrogenedentia > Hydrogenedentales > JAEUWI01 > JAEUWI01. The sequence goes on from JAUIMA010000044.1 coordinate 15,347, forward strand.
TTTTTCGAGGGTGGCCTGCAAAACAGCGTCTCTATCCCCAGCGAAGCGTTCACTCTGGAGATGGCAATGGGTGTCAACTAATCCCATCAGCTCTGATTACCTGCGCTGTTGTCGGAGCGGGGGCCCCGTTTCCGCTTGCGGTTGCGGCGGGGGCGACGACGGGCGGTCTTTTTCTCTTCCCCTTCAACGGACTGCTTTTCAGGTGTTCCTTCGGGGGCTGCGGATTTCGGCGTCGTCGTGTCGGCTTTAGTTTCCGGGGGCGCGGCCTTGGGATCCGAGTCTTTACGACGGCCCCGTGCACCGCGACTGGGGGCCACATCCGACTTGTTCGAGCGGTCTTCTTCACTTTTTCGCGGCCGCTCGGGGCGTTCGCTTCGTGCGGGTTTTTCAGCCGCCGGCGCGTCGCCCGTGACCTTGGCAGGCTCTTTGGCTTGCCGTGCTTTCGCCTCCTGACGGGCCTTCTTGCGCATGGCCTCATACTGTTCATTCTCATAGCTGAGACAGCAGAGGAGGCGTCCACATTGACCACTGATTTTGGAGGGATTGAGGGAGAGATTCTGGGCCTTGGCCATCCGCATGGAAATGGGGCGAAACTCGTTCATCCAGCTGCTGCAGCACAACTCCCGTCCACAGCCGCCCAGCCCACCGACCATCTTGGCCTCATCGCGAACCTGGATGTGGCGCATTTCAATGCGGGCGCGGAGATCGTGGGCCAGATCGCGGACCAATTCCCGGAAATCCACGCGGTCATCGGCGGTGAAGTAGAAGATAATCTTGCGCTTGTCGAAGGTGACTTCCACATCGACGAGCTTCATGGGGAGCTTGCGGTCCTTGATTTTCTTAAGGCAGATGGACCGTGCCCGGGTCTCTTCTTCTTCGATATAGGCGCAGTTTTTGGCGTCCTTCTCCGTGACTTTGCGGAGGACCTTCATGGAGAAACGCTTTTGCATTTCGTCCGGACAGGGCTCGGGAGGGAGGATGCAGGTGCCGAACTCTTCGCCCCGATCACTGAGTACAATGCAGGACTCATCACGCTTCAGCGGAAGTTCGGTACACAAAAACGAAAACACCCGGCGTGGTTTACGCAGGCGGACCTTGACAACATTCATTGGTAACACGCTCTCCTAAGGGGCCGAATACCTTACAGGGTACCGGCGAGACGGGAAGTAATCCGGGCTTCGCCGTGCCGATGAACAAGGCATCAGGCAGACAGGGCGAAGAACAAGTCCCGGAAGACCCGATCAATACTCAAATTTCGCTCAATATAAACCCACGCCTTCTCAATCGCGGCAATGTGGCCGGGCTGATCGGCGGCGGAGGTCTGCTCCAGGACGGCAACCTGGTCTCGGTTTAGCAGTCGTCCTTCATCGCGGGTCGTGTGAAAAACCCACACGTCACGATACCACGTTTCGAACAGGTAAAGGTACTCAAGGTAATCGCGGCGCACCTGCCCTTCTATAAAGGCAGCCTGTTCCTTCTTCAAATCTTCCATGTCTTCCCGGGTGCCGTCATCGGGAGCGCTCTCCTCCAATTCGCCTTTTAAGGCAGCTTTGAGATTCTCGCTGCGCTCTTTCAAATGGGCCACAAAGACCTCGCTGAGCACGAGGGGATCCTCGCCGGCGTGGAGTCGTTTGGCCATATCGAGGACGGCTTCCCGCTTGTTGGTGCTCACGAGATCGAGGGCGCGTGAGACCTGGCCCTGGGCCACCAGCGCGAGGGCGTGGGCCGCAGCGTCGTCCAGGTTGTGTTCGCGCTGGATGAATTCCGCGACGGTCGCCGGGTGGAGGGTGCCAAAACGAACCGGTTGACAGCGGGAGCGAATGGTCGGGAGCAAGTGCTGCGGAAAGGCGGTCTGGAGCACGAAGGCCGTTTGACTCGGGGGCTCTTCCAGGGTTTTTAGAAAGTGGTTTTGTGCGTCGGCTCGCATGCGCTCGGCGTCTTCGATGAGTACAATGCGCCACTGCCCTTCAAAAGGCCGGTAGGCCGCCAGCTCATTGATAAAATCGATGGTATCTACGCCAATATTTCGGACTTTACCCGAGGGGGTGATGACTTTTACGTCGGGGTGATTGCCCGAAATGATTTTCCGGCAGGAGAGGCACTGGTCGCAGGCATCGCCCTTGCCTTCTTTGCAGTTGATGGCTTTGGCAAGCTGCATGGCGGCGAAGCGCTTACCTACCCCTTCGGGGCCCCAGAAGAGAAGGCCATTGGGGACCCGGTTCTGGCGCAGAATGTTGGTCAGCAGGCGGAGGGGAACTTCCTGGTCTCGAATATCCTTCAAGCTCATGGTGCGATCCTCTTGGCGAGTGCGGCCTCTACGCGTGCCTGTATCGCCTGCGCTACGATTTCTTCGGAGTTGTCCCCGTCGATAACCGCGATGCGATCCGGTGCGGATTGGGCCAGGGCGAGAAATCCGTCGCGAACCCGCTGGTGAAAATCGATGGCTTCCCGCTCCAGCCGGTCTTTTCGACCCCGATTACGGGCCCGCTCCAACCCGACGCGTACGTCCAGGTCAATGAGGAGCGTGAGATCGGGCCAGACACCGCCGGTGGCCATGTTGTGGAGTTCATGGAGCACTTCCGGGCCGAATCCCCGGCCCGCGCCCTGATAGGCGGTGGTTGAGTCGGCGAATCGATCGCACAACACGATTTGGCCTTCGGCCAGGGCCGGTCCAATTTTCTCATGGATGTGCTGGGCGCGCGCGGCTTCATAGAGCAGGAGCTCGGCTTCTGGCCCCATGGCGGTATGGGCCGGGTCGAGGAGGATTTCCCGAATGGCTTCGGCGATGGGGGTGCCACCGGGTTCCCGGGTGACGACCACCGAATGCCCCTGATCTTCCAGCCAGGCCTGGAGTCGGCCGAGTTGGGTGGACTTGCCACAGCCTTCTACGCCTTCGAAGGTGATAAAGAGGCCCGTATTCATGAAAGCACCTTTTGACGGGCCTTCTTACCGCCTTCGAAAAGGGCCGTGAGGGCAACGTCGTCTCCGGCCGCGAGGGCATCCAGGAAGGCGTCCAGGTGCTGCTTAATGTCGTTGAGGCCTTCGGAAATGGCCTCCCGGTTAGTGAGGACGATGTCGCGCCACATCTCGGGGCTGCCCGCGGCGACACGGGTCATGTCACGGAATCCATTGCCGACGACGTCACTTGTGGCACCTTTCTGGGCCGCACTCAAGGCCAGGACGCTCGCCATAATATGGGGGACGTGACTGGTGCGTGCAAGCAGTGCATCGTGGAGCTCGGGTTCGACGGACACCACACGGGCACCCACCCGTTTCCACAAGGCGTGAACCTGGGAAAGGGCGGCAGGGTCCAGGTCCGGAGTGTCTTCAATGAGACAGACACTGCCTTCGTAGAGATTGGCGGTGGCATGTTCCGGGCCGGACTTTTCAGAGCCCGCCATGGGGTGACAGCCGATAAAGCGGCGTGGTGCAGTCCATTGGCGGGCGGCATGGGCGCAGATGTCGGCCTTGGTACTGGCCACATCGATGACGATGGTTTTTTCGGAGCAGCGTGCCTGGATTTGATCGAGGGTGGGGCGTACGGTGGAGGCAGGGGTTGCGATAACTATCAGGTCCGCGTCGTTGGCCGCCGTGGCCAAATCGAGGCTGCCTTCCTGAATGGCGCCCCGGGCCAAGGCCGTATCCAGACTGGACTGACGACGACCCACACCGATCACCGCTTGGGCAGCTCCCTGTTTTTGCAGCGCCAGCCCGAGTGACGCGCCTAACAAACCCGCGCCCACGATGACGACACGGTTAAAAATCGGCTCCATACCTGCTCCGGTTAATGGGCAACTTTTACCCTTTTCTTATTGCGATTGGCGCGTAGTTTAACCGATTTCACGGAGGGATTGCATGCTGTTTCCTTGACATTTTGCGCAGTAGGCCGTATCGTATACCTAGGTCTGCTATGCACAATTCAATGGAGCACGTAAAACCTCATGGATTCCCGATTTTTATCCGGTAGTGTCGAGATGCTGATACTCCAAATTGCGAGCGAGGGGGACACCTATGGCTATGCGATTACGCAAGAGGCCGAGCGGCGCTCCGGGGGCTATTTCGAGCTCAAAGAGGGGAGCCTTTATCCGGCGCTTCATCGGATGGAGCGGCGGGGGTTACTGGAGTCCTTCTGGGAGGCCAAAGAGACGGGGCGCCGCCGGAAGTTCTATCGGATCACGGCCGAAGGGACTCGGTCGCTCGAGGTACAGCGGGCGTCCTGGCAGGAATTCGTAAGGGGGGTGAATGGCGTCTTGGGGCTTGAAGCCCATGGACTCACGTAAATAAAAAATGCCCGACCAGAAGGTCGGGCAGCATGCATCAGCCTTTGGGCAGTGGCCCGGAATAGGGCGGGGCGCTGGAATTTACCTTAACTTCGGCGATGGTTTTTGCCACGCTTTGATCTTCTTGTGCCAAAGCTGGTCGTGCTTCCAGAGATATGCGCTTCAAATGCATAGATTCTTCCTTCGTTCTAAATTGCGGCTTCCAGTTGGCTAGACGATACCCGGAAAGG
>JAUIMA010000610.1 GCA_030432675.1 Candidatus Hydrogenedentota bacterium
CACCGGCTATGCGAAAGATGTGCTCAAAGACGTCCTGGGCGCCGATGTGGCCCTCGTGGAAACGGTGGCCCATACCCAGAGTGGCCTTCACTTTTACCCCGACGCCGATGTGATCTGCGACGTGGGTGGCCAGGACATCAAGGTCATTATCCTCCGGAACGGCGCGGTCAAAGACTTTAAACTCAACACCCAGTGCTCCGCCGGCAATGGCTATTTCCTCCAATCCACGGCCCAGGATTTTGGCGTGGATGTAAAAGAATACGCGGACGTGGCCTTCAAGGCCGAGGCCATGCCCGAGTTCGGCTATGGCTGTGCCGTGTTCATGCAATCGGACATTGTCGACTTTCAGCGACAGGGTTGGCAGGCCTCGGAGATCATGGCGGGTCTCGCCGACGTGTTGCCGAAAAACATCTGGCTCTATGTTTCGCAGATACCCAACCTGCCCAAGCTCGGTAGCACTTTCGTGCTCCAGGGCGGCACGCAAAACAACATGGCCGCCGTGAAGACCCAGGCCGACTTTATCACCAGCCGCTTTCACGGCACGGGCATCGAGCCCCGGGTCATCGTCCACAAACATTGCGGTGAGTCGGGTGCCATCGGCGCGGCCTTTGAAGCCCACCGCCTCCACACCGACCAGGGGCGGCAAAGCACCTTCATCGGTATGCCGGCGGTCCACTCTATTCAGTACCGCACGACCCGGGACGAAAACACGCGCTGCTACTTCTGTAAGAACCACTGCCTGCGCACCTTCATCGATGTGAAGTCCGATGCCTCCAAGCAGGCGGCGGCCATCTCGGTGGACCCCAGCACCATCAAGCTCAACGACTCGACCGTGAGCCACACGCGCATGAAGCGGGGCGCCACAGAAGAAGAGAAGCAGTCCCCCGACTTTGAGTCCAAGGTGCCATTGGCTCAGGATGAACAACGTCTTATCATTGCCACCTGCGAAAAGGGCACCGTGGAAGACGTGGCCGACATGAAGCAGATTAAGAAGGGCATGGACAGCATCAAGGAGCAATACCCCAATCTCGTGGAACGCTCCGCGACCAAGTCCTTCCAGGCCGTCACGGTCGACTCCGTGGCCGACCCCTTGCCCGAAATTCGCTGGCACAACCGGGGCAAGAAGCGCGCCGCCCTGGAAGCGCGCCGCGCTGTCATGGAACAGCGCAGCAAGATCCGCATTGGCATGCCCAAGGTGCTCAACATGTACTCCCAGGCCCCCTTCTTCATGGCCTTCTTTCAGAGCGTCGGCATCCGCGACCGCAACCTGGTCTGGTCTGACTACACGAGCGAAGGGCTCTACAAAGAAGGGGCCAAGCGGGGTAGCATTGACCCCTGCTTCCCGAGCAAGGTGGGCATTCCCCACGTGCACAATCTGCTCTACCACAAAAACAAGCCCAAGCGTCCGCTGGATTACATCCTCTTCCCCATGGTGGATTCCTTCCCCACGTGGCTGGAAAACATCCTCGGTAGCCGGGCCTGCCCCACGGTAACGGCCACGCCCGAAGCGGTGCACGCGGCCTTCACCAAGGAAGGAGACCTCTTCAAAGAAAAAGGGGTGGTCTACAAGAAGACCTTCCTCAATATGGACGACGCGCCACTCTGCGCCCGGCAGATGTATGAAGACTGGGGCCCAGAACTCGGGCTCTCGGAAGAAGAGGCCACCCGGGCCACGGAAGTGGGCCTCAAGGCGCTGGCGGACTTCTATCAGGCCCGTCGCGATGAAGCACGGGAAATGCTGGACACCCTGGAACGGGAAAATCGTCTCGGCATCGTGTTGCTGGCGCGCCCCTACCACAACGACCCCGGCATCAACCATGAAATCATGGACGAGTTCCAAAAGCTGGGTTACCCGGTCTTCACCCAGGACAGCCTGCCCATCGACGACGACCTCATGGAGCGGCTCTTCGGCGAAGAAGTGGCGGCAGGCGATATCCAGAGTCCCTTCGACATTAACGACGTCTGGAAGAACAGCTATTCCGAAAACACCTCACGCAAAGTGTGGGCCGCCAAATACGTGGCCCGTCACCCCAATCTGGTGGGCCTCGAGTTATCCAACTTCAAGTGTGGACACGACGCGCCCATTTACACCGTGGTGGAAGAAATCGTGGAGAACTCCGGCACGCCCTTCTTCTACTTCAAGGACATCGACGAGAATAAGCCATCGGGCGCCATTAAGATTCGCGTCGAGACCATTGGCTACTTCCTCAAGCGCTACCGGGAAGACATGATTACACGGGATCAGAAGCGTGCGGAGATTGATGCCGAGCTAGCCGCCCTGGAAGAAGAATTACGGAAGCCCCGGATGGCGGCGGTGGTGGGCGTGTAGGATTGCAACCGGCGCGATGGGCGACCTGAGTGGAATGTCCGTTCCTATCGCGTCAGAGGATATCGCCGCTATGTCTAATGATTCGGAATCTGTCGCTATCGCAACCATGCCGTCGCAATCTGGACGTCTGGTCATTTTGGCATTCGGAGTGCCGTCGCTGGTCATCTGGGGGCTGGTGATGGTGTATGCGATCCCCATATTGCTGTACGTTGTTGGGCACTTTCCTTCGGCCGCCGCTTCGACGAATGGCGGGCGCGTCCTGTATGCTTTCCTGGTTTGTCTGCTTGCGCCTGCTGGGGCAGCCCTGTCCGTCCGCTTACTCTCGTGGGCATGGAAGGGGAAATCTTCCCTTTGGACCGCACCAATCGCACTGAGTATTTCGATGCTTGGCTTCTTTTTGGTGGGTTTTATAGGCGATTAGAAGAGGACAGGGATGTCCGTGCGCGGGTTTCGTGTCTGACCTGTCTTCGCACCAGCGCTGGAACACACGATACATGTATGCAGCGGGCATAGTATTCTGGGGGCGTGACAAGGGCGGAAGAGATACTCCCCCCAAACCTGGCTACCACCCCCAGTTGGACGTAGGCGGCATGCATACCTCCTGCGTCGTGACTCCGCAGGATAGCACCATCGCGTGTTTCAGTTTTGATGTGGAGTACGCCGTGTCGCTTGAGTTGATGTTAGTAGAAGAGGTGTACGGGGGCCAGCTTGGTATCGGAGATGTAGCAAAACTGTTCGAAGGAAGCAGGCAAGTCGCGGAAGGTACGATAACTGGATCGTCCTAGCAGTCATCAGCATACCCCAGAACCCCAGGAGATGCCGGGTGGGTGCCGCCCTTACGCGCAGCCGGTTCCCGGCAAGCTTACGGGTGCGATTTTTGGGGCATCCCGTAGGACACCAATGAGGCCTGCTATTCGTGGCGTTTGATCGCCCCCACCGTCGAGAAAGCCTCGGTTAACACCAGGCCAACCAGGTGCGACCAGCACCCGTAAGCTCCCCCGCTTCGCTCCTCCGCGTAAGGGTGGCACCCCGCCGGTTGTCTTGGATTGCCCGCGTTCATCGAACCCATACGCCACATGTGACCCATAGGCCCCATTGCCCCTACTCACCCGCACCTTCAGAAACCGGCTCGGCAGGGACCCGCTTAAAGATCCCGAGGAATTTCAGGCACCAGATCTGGAAGTCGTCGATCAGGCTGTAGAACACCGGCACGACAATCAGGGTCAAAAGCGTGCCCGCCGTCAGCCCT
>JAUIMA010000611.1 GCA_030432675.1 Candidatus Hydrogenedentota bacterium
CCGACGTGTTGGCGAAACACGCAGCGGTGAAGAGGGCGGTGTACCCGGTAGTCGGGGCTGTCCCCCTCTTCCCATTGACTATCTTCGGGTAACTTCCACCGAAAGCATGGAGATGTCGTCGTTAAAACGGGTTGCACCGCGAAAGGCTTCCAGTTCCGCCATTAGCCGATCGTGGCAGTCGGCCAGCGGTTGGTCACCATTGGCCCCCAGACTCTCCAGCAAACGGGGCACTCCGAAAAGTTCCCGCTTCCGATTCATGGCTTCCGTTACCCCGTCGGAATAGAGGTGCATCCGATCACCCGGTGCGAGCTGGATGTGGTGCTCATCATAGGGCTCGTTGGCCAAGCCCACAGGCATGCCACTGCTTCGGGGGATGTAGGGCTCCCCATCGCACGGAAAAACCGCCGGGCCGGGGTGCCCTGCGGAAACGTACCGAAAAGTCAGGGCCTCTGTATCGAGGACACCGTAGATCAACGTAAAGAACTGGCCCACGTCAGGGTCCCAGGGGAAATGGGCGTTTAACTGCTCCGCTACGCGGGCGGGCGGTACCACCTTATAATCGGCAGCGTTTACGTCTTCCTCCCGGACCAGCGAAGAGGCCAGGGCCTTGGGAGAGAGCATACGACTCACCGAAACGGCGAGGAGCGCAGCGGCCGTGCCATGACCGGAGACGTCGAGCAGATAGAGCCCCACGGTCTTTCGGTTGATACGAAAAACGTTGAGAATATCACCAGCCAACTCGTCACAGGGACGAAACTTCCAGGCGAACTCGACGCCCTTGACCCGGGGCATGTGCTCGGGAAGCATGGCTTGTTGCACCTGGGCAGCCGTCTCGAGGTTTTTCTTCATCCGGCGGTTGATACGGGTCAACTGGACGTTGGTCTTTTCGAGCAACTCCAGGGCGGTCTGCACATCCGAGTTGGATTGAATGCGGGAACTGACGTCGGACTGAATCGCGACGAAGTGGGTGATCTCCCCTTCCCGATTTTCGATGGGACTCAGGGAAATCCGATTCCAAAAAGGGGTGCCATCCTTACGATAACTTAACACTTCGGTGGTGTAAGGCCGCCGATCATCAATGGCGGCGCGAATACGCGCGAGGGTGCCGGGGTCCGTTTCCGGACCATGGATAAAGCGGGCACTTTTGTGGAGGACCTCATCACGGTGATAGCCCGTCTGGCGCTCGAACCCCGCGTTGACATAGACAATCGGATTGTCCGGCGCGAGCACGTCGAGCACCACGATGCCTTCATTGGAGGCCTCCATGACACGCTCACGCAGATCGAGGGCACGCTGCAATTGATGCAACGCTTCTTCCGCATGGGTCCCATCCTGTATTTCGTTCGATTCTTTTGACATATTATTTTCTAGGGGTAGGCGCAGGTTCCCAGCCTACGTTCTCACTGGTGCACCACCGCCGTCGATACTAGCAGACCCTATGTCATGCATACCATGACAATGGCACGGTCGGACGCCTCACCCGAAAGGGCCGCGGCAAAACGCTTCCCTACTCGGCGTTCCAGAATTTCGCCTTAGAACCCCCAGGGGACACCTTAACGGTCAGTGAACGGGTGCACCGGGGACAGTGCCCGAAATAGGCCGTCTTCAGGCGATTGAGATAGATCCGGGTATAGACATTACAACATTTGAAGTGCACCCCGATATAGGGGCGGGCGTTTTTTTCCGACATAGCGACGTTTCCAGCGATCCCCTCAGGCCTCTTCTTCCGGAGCTTCCTCCGACTCGGCAGCCAACAGGGCCTTGGCCTCGGCTTCCAAGCGCTTACGCTCTTTGCGGGCCTGTAAGAATGAACCGGCCCCTTCCGAGAAGTCGATGAACAGCCACGTCGCAAAGGCACCGAAGACCCCCATTACCAGGGAGGCCAATATAATAAGCAGACCCTGGCTCATGGGGCGGCCGCTCCTTGCGCTTCACTCAGCGGGATAAGGGGTGGCACCCGGGGTGACTTCCCTTCGAGGGTAGGTGCTGACGCGCTCCCCTCTTCTTCTTTCAGGGCGCGTAGCTCCGCCTGCACGGCCAACATCTCGTTCACCAGCCCCTGATTCACTTCCTGAATCTTCTCGAGGGTATCGGTGAGTAAGAGATTGGCATCCCGCAGGCGTCGCACTTCTTCCTCTATCTTGTCCATCACGGGCATGACCACCGCCTCCTGCCGGACGGCCTCCTCGGAGGCAACGGTGGGAGCGCCTTTGTCAACCGTCACGACCTCCGTCGCGGTATCCGTGATGTCCTCTTCATCCTCTGTCACCGAGGTGGTCATTTCCGGGGAAATTTCCGCCGACTCCTCCGCTGTATCTTCTTCGGCCGCCGACTCCAAACGGCTCACGGAGATGTCGTCAAACCAGGCCGAACCGGTACCCAGGAGTACGCAGCGCAAGGTTACAAAATTGGTACCTTCGGGCACTTCGACCTCCATCGATACTTCCTGCCAATCGGCGGTTCCGTAGACGGGCATATCGATGCTGGTACTCTCGGCGGCTAGTACTCCCCACGGACTCTTGCGCCAGCATTGCAGCCAGAGGGCCGCCTCTTTCGCTTCAGCGACTCGAATAAATCCGGAAACCTGAAGGGTCTGGCCACCGAAATCGGCGATGATATTCTGGCTCCAGTTATTGACGGGTTCTTTTTCATAGGGCGTAGGGGTGTGGAGCCACACCGAGAACTCACCGGTGTGGGCCGTATTGTCCAAACGGGCTACGGCCCCTGGTTTGCTTTGGACAAAAAAATCCCACCGGTCGGGCAAGTCCGCCGAACGGGACTCGAAACCTGGATTCGCCAAGAGATTCATACCCGCCACCGGGGCTGCGGTCCCCGCAAGAGCGGCAAGCGTTGCCGCGATGCGCCACCAAAAAACCATACTAATTGACCGCCATCCCCTGCATCCGCAGCTTGAGATCCTTCGCACTCGTGGCATTGGCCAGGGCGACCTCTGCCGTTATGCGTTTTTCTTTCCAGTGGGTATACAGCGCCTGGTCGAAAGTTTGCATGCCATACTGCTCGTTGCCCTCTTCAATAAGGCCCACGATATCCTTAAAGGACTTGCCCTTTTCGATAAAGTCGCGCACCGTGCGGGTACCGAGCAGGATCTCAGCGGCCACACAACGACCGCTGCCTTCTGCCAGGGGAATTATACGTTGGGAGATGACGCCGCGTAACACGGAGGCCAACTGTTTCCGAATCTGAATCTGCTGGTGGGGCTCGAAGAAATCGATGACACGGTTAAGCGTTTCCACGGCGTCCACGGTGTGCAAGGTCGAAAAGACCAAGTGACCTGTCTCGGCAGACGCCAGGGCCGTGCGCACGGTCTCGGCATCACGCATTTCGCCAATAAGAATGACGTCGGGATCCTGTCGCAGTGCACCACGAAGGGCGTTGGCGAAGGACAAGGTATCGTGGCCGATTTCCCGTTGCGTCACGATGGCCATCTTATCCCTGTGCAGGAATTCGACCGGGTCTTCCACGGTCACGATGTGATCGGGGCGATTCGTGTTGATGTCGTTGATCAGGGCGGCGAGGGAAGTGGACTTACCGCTACCGGTTGGCCCCGTG
>JAUIMA010000045.1 GCA_030432675.1 Candidatus Hydrogenedentota bacterium
CCAAGGCGCCCTGGCCGGCGTGATTGTCTTCGGACTTTTTCTTGCGGGCCTGGGCATCGTTCAGACCCGCAAGTTGATCGCATCCCGCCAGGGGGTGGATGCCCTACGGGATTTGTGTCCAAAGTATGGCTATGAGACCATGATCGCCCGGGCCAATGCGCGGATGCCCGAAGGGGACTCCTTCTCCTTTGTCGTGCTGGGCGATACCCGGAAACGTATGAAGGTGGCCACCAAGATTTTTGGCGCTGCGAAGGAAGACAATCCAGTCGTCCTGTTTCACACCGGAGACATCGTCCGCGGCGGAACGGCCGCCGAATATTATGAGAGCCTCACCCCCCTCATTGATCAGGTGGACCCGGTTCCTGTGCTCTCCGTACCCGGCAACCACGAGCGCGGTGCCTGGCGGGATTACGCGGCCTTCAAGGCCCTTCACGGCGGCGATGAGTTTTGTTTTGAAATGGGCAACTGTCTCTTCGTGGGCATCAACAACAGCACCCAGAAAGGCGTAACCGATGACGGTATGGCCTATCTGGAAAAGGCGCTGAGCGAAAGCCAGGCCCCCCACAAATATGTGTTCTATCACATCCCCCCCTTGTTCTTTGAAGCCACCTTCGTCAACGACCGTCCCCGCCGGGGCTACAAAAACAATGAGCAGGAATCCCATCAGCTTTTCGTCAAGCATGGCGTGACCGAGGTGTTTATGGCCCACATCCACGGCTACGCCACCGAAGTCATCGACGGCGTGCGCTACACCCTGACCGCCGGGGGTGGTGCCAAACTGAGCCCCCGCATCGAGCCCTCCGGCCGCTTTCATCACTATCTCGTCCGCCACGTAAAGGGCGGCGAGGTGGCGCGCGAGTTGGTCAAGCTGGATGGCGATGCCTTCGAGCGCCTGGAGGGATAGGCCTCCGTGACCGGGAGCTTGCACGCGGTGAGACCAGTGAGACCAGTGAGACCAGTGAGACCAGTGAGACCAGTGAGACCAGTGAGACCAGTGAGACCAGTGGGACCTGTGAGAATAATGGGTCCCACAAGTCCCACAAGTCCCACAAGTCCCACAAGTCCCACAAGTCCCACAAGTCCCACAAGTCCCACAAGTCCCACAAGTCCCACAAGTCCTACAAGTCCTACAAGTCGCACCAGCCCACCGCCCATAGAAAAAGCCGCGGCGCAATCCTGAGGCTGCGCCGCGGCCAATGATTTAACCTATCAATACTAGCAGGGCAGCTCCCAGCCCGTGCGGTATTCTTTACTCACGATTTCCCGGGCGTTCTTCACGTTCGTGACCTCGCCCTTCACGTTGTCCCACTTGAGCTTCTTGCCCGACTTAACCACCAGGTTACCGAAGTTCACCATCTCGGTGAAGGGCCCGGAGTAGTCAAAGTTGGACGCAGGCTTGTAGCCCCCCTTGATGCCGTCAATCCAGTTCTTATACGGATTCTCATCGGGGATACGGTCGAGGAAGGGCTCGGGCATGGTGTAGTCGGCCATGGAGGAAGCGGGCATGAGTCGCGTGTCGCCACCATATTCGCCCGTCGTAACGATGCCCCCGTCGCCGATCATGAAGGAGCCATTGGAACCGCCGTAGCCCTTGGGATCCCCAAAGGGCTGGTCCGCCGGGACGTTCTTGGGCCACTCAGGCAGGTTATGGACCTTCTCGCCCGTGTTGGGATCGGGCCAGTGGCCGTCGTACCAATAGACATCCACGGGGGGCATGTCGCCCCGTTCCGGGAAGGAATACTTGATGGTGCTGGCCACCGGGAAAGTCTCCGTCGTGACACCCTTACGCATCACCACTTCTACGGAGTAATTCTTAGCCTCCACCAGCTTCAGGGCCATGTAGACGGGGTCCATGATGTGACAGGCCATGTCGCCCAGGGAGCCGCCCCCGAAATCCTGCCAGGCGCGCCAATCGTGTGGTGCCAGCTTCTTGTTGTAGGGACGCCAGGGGGCGCAACCAATCCAGCGGTCCCAATCGAGATCTTCGGGCGTCACTTCCGGCGGAAGGGGATGGTCCATACCCTGATTGTCCCACACCGGGCGGCTGGTCCAGACGTGGGCTTCCTTCACGTTGCCAATGGCACCCGTCCAAATCATTTCACACAACTGACGGGCGCCATCGCCACAGTGTCCCTGATTACCCATCTGGGTCGTGACCCCCATTTCGGCGGCCGTGTTCTTCAGCAGCCGGGCCTCGGCCACCGTGTGGGTCAGGGGCTTTTGCACGTAGACATGTTTGCCCATCTTCATGGCCATATAGGCGGCCGGTGCATGGGTATGGTCGGGCGTGGAAATGGTCAGCGCATCGATCTCCGGCATGGCATCCAACATGTTCCGGTAATCTTTGAACTTGGCCGCTTTGGGCATGCTGTTGAAGGTATGCTTGGCCCGGTCCCAATCCACGTCGCAGAGGGCAACCACGTTTTCGCCGAGGTCCGCACAATTGCCAATATCGGACGAGCCCTTACCCCCCGCGCCAATGGCCGCGATATTCAATTTCTCATTGGGGGACACTTTACCCGGGACGACTTTGGCATCGTTGGGGGCCGCGGCGGCCAGCGTGACCGCCGTGGTGGTGGTTGCCGCCAGGAAGGCGCGGCGACTCAATTTGCTACTCGACATTTGCTCTCTCCTTGTTGCACCGCAGGGAAAAACTTCCCAGCGAATCGTAAAGCCATGGGAAGGATTTATTATAGGACTCACGGGGGCGCGACGCGAGTTTCAAACCCTGAGACGGACACATCCCTCCGTTACCCAGGGGTACCACCCTTACGGACGTGAGGCACGAACGGCCTTACGGGTGCAGGTTAATCAAATGGGCCTGTTGGATGCGAAAAAGGGCTCCGCAAACTGCGAAGCCCTGGAAGGATTCTATCTATGAAGTTCTTGTCGCCGTATCGTCCGATTAGTTTTTCTTACGCAGACGACGGGCACCCAGACCGGCAATACCCATGCCGAGCAAGGCCATGGTGGTGGGCTCGGGGACAGGCGCGGAGGAAGACGTGCTTACCGCGCCGGAGAAACCGCCACTGAAGGGGTCGCCCACGTTGGCACTCACGTAGCTGAAATTTTCATCGGTCTTCGCCCAGGATTCGATGACGTAGGTCAGTTCGAAGGAATCTCCGCTAGCAAAATCCCCCAAGTCCAGGCTGTCGGAGAAGGCACTGAAATGAGCGACCACGAAATTTCCCGTCCCGCCCAGGGAGTGAGCGAGGCCCCCATCATCGAAGACATCGGTACCGACAGAAGCGTTACCCGAGAGGCTGGCGGTGCGGCTCCAAATGGAACTGCCGTTCAACAGAATATCGAGGCTGAACATGGCCATGCCACCGTTGCCGTCGATGTCGAGGCGACCGCCGGAAAAATTGAAGTCAAAGTCGAAATTGGCATTGCCACCGGTTGTATTGGTGAATGTATTCGACCAAGAGGTGGTCGCATGAAAGTCCATGGAGGACACATCGTCTTCGGCAAAGAGATACGCACCCGTAGCGAGCCGACCCGAATCGGCAGCGAAAGCATTGGCATCACCAAAGCTACCGTACTCTTCCTCTTCTACAAAGGAGCCCCCTTCTTCCGAGGAGGTCGCTTCCAGCCCGAATCCACCGTAGGAAACATAGGAGCCTACACTGCCGGAACTGGCCGTGTTCGGGCCATCCGAATCCGTTTGGGTTCCGATGATAGTGTGTTCGACTTCATAATTGGCATTCGTTTCAATCGTCAGCGCGGAGACCGGCAGCAGGGCAAAGCCCATAGACAGCGCAACACCCAACTTCATTAATGCGGTTCTCATTATCAACTCACTCCCGTCAAGATTACGATTCACCCATTGTAAACCGTACTAGAATTTGCACGAGGTAAATTTCCTCGCTTTGGGGAATATCGCGCAAGAACTGCGCCAACACAGCAGAATTTCTTAAACCACGTGTTCGCAATAGGTTACAATGACACGCCATCGGTAGCGGTGCGATCAACACGGAGTCCGGCAACTTTTTTTATTCAGATCATCCTCACAATCATTCAGAATTGAGTACTTTCTATACGTGTGTCATGTCCAATCGATACACACTCCTGACCCAACAAAACGCGGCTCAACCCACCGGCTCGTAGAGGGAGTGATAGGCGGCGTAGTTTCCCAGCACCTTCTTCACGTAGTTCTTGGTCTCTTCAAAGGGGATGGCTTCCACAAAGGCATCGAAGTCATGATTGGGAAAACGCTTCCGCCATTTATCCCGATTGCCGGGTCCGCCATTGTATGAGGCCAGGGTGTCCACCAGGTTACCGTTGGAGCGCTCAAACATACGCAGGATGTAGTAGGCCCCCAGGCGCAGTGAATTGACCGGTGACTCCAGGTTGGCCACGTGGCGGTTTTCGATATTGGGGTCCACCTGGGCGAGCCATTTGGCCGTGGGCGGCATGAGTTGCATCACCCCACTGGCCCCCGCGTGGGACGTCAGATTGGGCCGGAAGGTGCTTTCCTGACGAGCGACGGCGAGAATGAGGTAGGGATCTACGCCGACCTCCCGGGCCAGCTCAGTCACTTCCGACCAATAGGCCCGGGGATACTCCAGACGAAGCCGGTCCAGACTCTTTTTCCCTGTCGCGTCGACGCCCCAGCCGGCGTGGGCGGCAAACTGCAGGGCCGTGTGGGCCAGACCTGACTCGGCCATGGCGCGGTAGTGGGGTGCCTTATCCTCCACCGTCGAGAGGGCCAGGAGCAAGGGCAATGCTTCCCATTCGCTTTCTTCCAGGCCGTTATGCCCAAAGAAATGGAGGCGCCGATATTCGACTGCCTGGGCAAGGGTGTCAGGCATGGGCTCGATGGGTTCGACCAGGCCGGACATGGGCAATAAGACAGGGGAATGGCCGTCCACCTTCAGGTTAACGGGCATCTCCTTACCTTCCAGTTGCTGCAAGCGAAACAGGGAACGGTGGGCATAAAAATAGCCGAGGTTGTCCCGCGCTGCGGCCGCAAAAAACAGGCGTTGCATATCCGGGTCGTTTTTCGTGCTTGCGTGGGTAGCACAGGTGTAGTAGGCCTTGGCGCGAAAGCGACTCTCGGGGTATTCCCGGCCCAATTGGACGAAGTATTCGAGGCCCTTCTTGGAAGCCCCTTCTTCCAGATAGAGTTCTCCCAGGCGATTCAGGGCATCATCGGCCCGAAAGTGCGCTTTGCACCGCTCTGGCAATTGGGTATATACCCGCTTGGCATCCGCGATTTTCTCGGCCCGCTCCAGGGTATTCCCCAGCCACCAGAGGGTTTCACCGGCCTCCCGGGAATCGGGGGCCATATCGACGAGGGCATCGCAGAGTGACTCGGCCCGCGCGTAGGACTTACGAGAAGCCTGAATACGACTGGCATAGGCCAGGGCAAATCGGGCAGCGGGGTTGCTGGCGTGACGACGCAGGGTGGCCAGCGCGGGCCCATCGTTGTCTACCGTGTTATCGAGGAGCTGGTCGCAGAGTTGGGCCAAGAGAACGTTCTGATTCGACTCGTCGGAAAGCTCCACGGTGAGGGTGGGCAGATGCTTCCGCACATCGGTGTAGGCACTGGAACGCAACATACCCAAGAGGGCTACCGACTGGTCAAGGGGTGCCGGCGACTCTACCAGAAATCGGGCGGCATCGAGGCGCGGTCGAATGTACCACGTGGTTTCCACCGTATCCCGAAAGAAGGAATAGCCTGCACGGCGATCGCCGGGATGTTTCAGCACCGCCTCACTGAACTGCCAGAGATAGCGGTCCATCCACCAGGGAACGGGCGCTACATTCTCAAACCCGGTAAGTTGGTCGACGACGATGCCGTAGTCATTTCGCTCCGCGCCCAGGGCGGCCATCTTTCCTCGGGCCATGGCTTTCCAGGCGCCGGGCTCCCCATCGAGCACCTCCTGATACATCGTCGCGGCCGTCGCAGCATCCTTCTTGGCGGCAAAACACATACCCAGGCGCACGGTCGCCCAGCCCGCCAATTCGGGGTCTGACTGTCGCACCGCCTGAAACTCGGTCAGGGCGGTATCGTACTTCTCCGCGCGAAAGGCGTCACACCCGGCGAGATAACGATCGGCACCGACCAGTTCGGGACTCGCCAGAAAACCACTGAGCACTGCTATGAACCACATATTCCAATCCTGTTTGACCCGTCAGGGCCGTTTGAAGACTACCCGAATGGCAGTTTCAAGAATGCTGCAATACCCTACACCAATCCCGTCAGCATCTTTCGAATGGGTATGGCCTGCCTTGTCAGTACTAGATTTTCGCGCTCCAGCGGGTCACTCTGCAAGTCGAAAAGCCATTCCTCTTCCTGCGCCCCACCGGTAACCCATTTGTAGCGCGCGGTACGAACCGCGATAAGTCCACCATCCCCATGGATCACAACGGCTTTTCGATGGGGTTTTCCCGAACTCCTTAACTGGGAATAGAAACTACGGCTTTCCAATCGGCCCTGTGGCGGGATTCCGAGGGCCTCCAGCACGGTGGCAGCGACATCATTCACCGATACCAACGCCGGATCATGCTCGCCCCGACGTTGCCCCAGAAGCCCCCCCAACATGAGCGGTACACGAAGGATGGATTCCGCCAGCGGAGGACCCACGTGGTCCGGGCCTGCCACATCAAAACCTCGGGTTCCGGCGACGACAAAAACGTTATTGGTCCGTCCACGGGCGGTGAGGGTGGCCATCATGCGTCCGATCTGCCGATCGAGCAATCCGATGCTGCCGTAGTGTTGGGCGAGACGTCGGCGGTGTATCGCCAAGGTGGTCGGAGATGCTTGCGCACGTTCCAGCACCATCTGGTCGGAGCGGTACATACTCCGCCAGGGCTCCGGAGGAGGAGTCTCCGTTGTGAAACCCACATTCAGCAGAAAGGGTTCGTCGGCACCCTGGCAAAACCGTACCGCCTGATTGCCTATCCAGGACGTCACGTGGTGGGCCTCATCGGGTCCATCAGTGGAATGGATGTGGGAAGCATTTTCTTCCTGGTACGCATCCGGTTGCCCGGCCAAACCGGTCAAGGTGCGCAAGTCGCAGCGGGCAGGATCCAGCACAGCCGTTCCCACGGCGCCGACCATATAATCCTGCGCACGGAGGGCCAGGCCCATGGTCGTGAGGGGCACGCCCACCCCATCGGGCCGATTCACTTGTCCCGATACACGAAGCGGTGCGCTTGCGATGGCCTGGGAAAACCGAAGACCATGGGCCGCCAGGGCATCCAGGTTTGGCGTGCGAACCATGGCGTTGCCTGCCGCACCCAAGTCGTTTCGACCCATACCGTCGATGGTGATGAGGATGACGTTGGGCCGGGCCATCACGCTACTACGCTCCTGTTCCCCACGCCCTACACCCCGTATATCGAGCGCAGGGTGACCGGCTTACCGCGCTCCATGGAGCGCCACATGGCTTCCGTGGCGCGGAGCGTCGCGAGCCCGCACTCCGGCGGCGTTTCGGTGACGGCCTTTCCCCGGATACATTGAAGGAAATTACTATCGGGATTTTCCGTGTAGCGCGGAAGACGCACCGCCCGGGGTTTTCCCGTGGGCCCTTGCTGGAGCAAGGTACCATCCTGCCGCAAATAGAATGCGCCCTTGGAACCGATAATCGTATGGTCCTCATGCCAGGCGGGGGCATTCCCGATAATCGACAAATTGCCCAGTGCCCCATTCTTGAAACGAAGGGTGATGGCAGAATTTACGTCCACTTCGCAGCCGAAATTTTCGCCCCGGGCAAAGACTTCGGTCACATCGAGCCCCGTTACCCAGAGCACGATATCAATCAGGTGGCTACCGGAGTCATTCAATTGCCCTCCACCTGACAGGGCCAAATCCTGACGCCAGGTGTCTCGGGTAAGTCGGAGCCATTCCTGGGCCTGCATGGCCTGAACAAACTGAATGTCGCCGAGCACCCCTTTTTGAATCTGGTCGCGCATATAGCGAAACGTGGGATCGTAATGCCGTTGATAGGACAGGGAAAGGACCCGATCCGTTTTCTTCGCGAGCGCAATCAGCCGTTTGGCATCCCCACTCTTGCAGACGAGCGGCTTTTCAGACAATACGTGTACACCGCAACGGAGAGCGGCCCGAATTTGCTCATAGTGGCACGCGTGAGGCGTGAGCACGAGCACGCCATCCAGTGCCCCTTCACGCAAGAGCGCTGCGGCGTCGTCATACACCGCGATTCCCCGGGCCGTGGGACAACGTCGATGGAAGCGCTTCAACGCGGCGCCATCGGGCTCCACCAATCCCACGATGTCGGCCTGGCCAGTATCCTGCAGTCGCTCATAGTGTCCACCGGCGATACCTCCGGCACCAATAAATCCAAGTCGCAGCTTGCTGCTCATTCCAGCCCTTCTCCTTCCGTATCACGTTCCGTTCGGGATGCCCGAAGCGATTTTCCCACCGTCTGTATCAGCGAGCGAACACCCGTAGCGAGGGTAAGAACGACGGCCAACCCCGTCAGGAGCAGGCCCAAAGAAACACTGATGGGGGCGTAGACAAATTGTACTTCGTGGGTGCCAGCACCAAGCTGAACCCCGCGAAACATACCGTTCACCTTCAGGAGGTCCGCCCGTTCTCCATCGACATACACACGCCACCCCGGCGTGTACGTATCGGCCAAGACCAGCACACCATCGCCAGGTGTATCCACATCCACGACAACCGACTCCGGCTCATCGCTACGCAATACGCACGTGGCGTCCCAGTCAGGGTCGGCCACGTCCGTTTCCACGGTTGGCGGCAACGTCTCGTTGAGCTGACGCCAACCGGACCCGGATGCTTCTACCGCACAGGCGAAAGCACCCGGAAAGGATGGGCTGAGCAAGAGGTCTCGGGCGGCCCGTTCATCGGCCACGGGATGCCATTGGGGCACTACCCGGACGCGGGGGTAGGCGCTGTTGTTGCGCCAGAGACTCAGGCGCCCCAGGGTGCGCAAGAATTGCAGGGATACCCCACTTTGCTCGGCGGGACTGTCCATCCAGGGCAGGGGACGTTCCCCCAGAAAAAGTCGCACCCCCATATAATTTAACAGGGCCGAATGGGGCAAGGTCCCTTCCGGCGGCGCAGCAATTTCATTTCGGCGGGCTGGATTCAGGTAAGCGTCGAGAGACTCCCACCAGGCCGCCTGCCCGGTACTCAATGGCCAGTAGGCGCCGTAGGCATTGGGAATTCCCATAAGCAACCCTATATTGGGTGGCAGCGTCATGGCCCGCGCGGGAGGAAGGGTCAGGATCCGCTCGCCGAGCGCCAAGGCCTCGGCTTCACGAAGGGCAGGGAGACTATCCTGCAACCAGGACCCTTTGTCGGTGTAAGGATGTTGGTACACATTGTTGCTGGCATCCCGAAGGTCGGCAAAGAGGAGCAAGGCCAATAAACCACCACAGACAAGTCCGACATACTTCACGCGGAGCAGGAAGAAGGGCAGTAACACGGCAACGGCACCCAGGATCCAGCCCCGGGCTTCTGGCGGCCCCAGCAGGAGGGTTGCTGCAGCGGCCAGGAGCATGAGCACCGAGGAGCCCCAGATCAGGGGAGACCGGGGGTCACGGCCCGTCAATAGGACGCGGTCCGCACCCAGCCCAACCAATACGGCCAGAGAAAAAACGCCAGGGAAAACCAGTATTTTCCACGCTTCCGAAGCAGATGTGCCGTCTCCGCGCCCTATCGCGCCACCAATCCAAAGGATGGCCGCCACGGCAAAAAAGGCCACTTCAAAGCGTGCCTGTTGTCGCAACAGGGCGGCTGGAATAACCGTAAGCGATATCACCCCGATATAAAGCATATCGGGAAACATCCCGTTACCCGGCAGGAGCAGGGCCGCGGGCAATTCGCTCGCGAGTGCCGGGGCAACACCCGCCCAGGTTCCGGGCCACAGCGCCTCTTGGGGATTGGCCAACGTCAGCAACCAGGCCACGTGGGGCACCCACTGGACGGCGGAGAATCCGGCAGCCAATCCGGCCATGGCTAATAGATAGGCCAGACGGCGGCGGAGTGTGCGCTCACCCTCCTTCCGCAACCAAAGGGAACGGGCCATGCCATACGCCAATGCGCTCGCACCGAGACACAGGGCCAGCAAGGGGGTTCCGGCAAAGACCATGAGAGCGAGCAAGAGGGCCCCAACGACAATATGAAACGGTCGTGGAGCCTCGGTGTGCTCGTAGATGACCCAATAGAGTAGCGGCGTCCACGCCAGGACGCCCAGGAGCTCCGGACGGGACATGCTGACCGCGCTGGCTCCACCAAAGGCAAACGCCATTCCCCCCATCAATGCCGCCAGGTAACCCGCCCCCAGCGCCCGGAGAAAAAGCGCCGTTCCCATCCCCATGAGTAAGAGCCCCAAGAAGGCATGCAGGGCCAGGCCTATCGACACTGGCACGAACAGGAAAACCAGATTCAGCGGCTGCAGCATTCCGTGGGTCGGATTGGCAAAGAACGGGACGCCGCAATAGAGGTCACTTGCCCAGAGGGGCCATTCGCCTGCTTTCGCGCGGTCGAAGCCATACTGCAGCGTGGGCACCACCCGCCCGAAGAGTTCCACGTTTTCGTGGCCCCCAACCCCGCTGTCGCTCCCCCGTGATTCAACGTGGGTCCAGAACAAGGGGGACAGCACCGAAAAAACCGTTCCCAGGAGAAGGAGCGGAAGTAGGGCAAATCGCTGTGCTCGAATTTCCACCAAAACCTTCCCCGTTGGAGTGTGCCGTAAAGACAGGGTGCGCGAGAACCAATCGGTACCGTGGTGGCCCGTGGCGCGGACAATAAAAAATAGTACCATTCCCGTTGAATTGCTTTCCATTAATGGGCGGCTCACCCACCGCACCCCTCGCCTGTGGCCAGATTGTGAAATATCCGCAAGTTGCGCATAAGGTGATTGGGGGCGTATGGTGGTGGGGTAATGTCGGGGAGTGGTTTTTGTGGAAGAAGTGGACATATCCGTAATCGTACCCACCCGCAACCGTGCCGCCTGGTTGCCTACCTGCCTTGCCCATATGGAACAACAATCCTTCCCTGCCGGGCGCTTTGAGGTCCTTGTGGTGGACGATGGCGGAACGGACGACACCCTTTCTGTGGTGGATCGCTACGCCCACGGCTCCCCCATCTGCATTCGTATTCACCGCCAGCCCCACAGCGGATTGGCGGCAGCGCGTAACCTGGGTGCCGAAAAGGCCATCGGCAATCACCTGCTCTTTCTGTGTGATGACGAACTGGCGAGTCCCCGCTTGGTCGAACAACATCATGGGGCCCATGCGCAAAGCGACGGACGCCTGTGCGTCATGGGCACCCTCCGTCGCCACCCCCAACTGCCACGAGACACGTTCACCCGACAGTTTCTCGATGAGCCATCAAATTGGGAGTCCTACTCGGACACGCCTCACTTTCTGGACTGGCAACGCTCCAATTTCAGCCTGTCCCGGGAGGCATTCCAAAGCCTAGGGGGCTTTTCGACAGAGCAGTCGCTCTATGCCGTGAATATTTGGGAACTGGCCTATCGCATGGAACGTGCGGGGCTCCAACCACGTCAATTGAATGACGCACGGTGCTATATCTGGCAGCCCACCACCTTCGCGGCAGAGCGATTTCGCCAATACCATCTGGGCTTTGGGCTGTTCCAACTGCAGCGCAGTACCCGCGCCGCCCTTATTCCCGAGCGTTTCCGGCTCCGACGGACCGGCTTTCAGCAACTGGTGCACACCCTGACCATCCCGTTTTACATCCGGGCTTGCAATCGCGAGGAGGAAGAGGCCAGTATGCTCATCAGCAGCCTCTATAAGCGGGTGCTCTATTATGACCGGGCCGTGGGCTATCAAGATGCCCTGAGCGGTAGAACACCCCGCCCTCCCGTCGTGGAAGATCTGACCCACGCAACCCTCGGTGGTGGGGTCGACTTTTAGGGCCTGCTCGCGCGCAGACCCTACCTTCATCTTTGGGAAAAAGCAAATTACGACTGGAATTCGTCGAACGGATTTGCCACACTGAGCGGGCGGGCTGACTAAGGCATTCACCCTATGGAATCAGGTAGAATAGCTCCCTCATGAAAATTATTCACACCGCCGATATTTGTCTGGACCGTTGTTATGCGGAGCAGGGACTTCCCGCCGCGACCGGGCGGGCGAACCGGGTCCATCTCCGGGAGTGTCTGGAAAAAATTTTGAAGCGCGCCCAGGCGTGGCCCGCAGACGCGGTTTTGATTACCGGCAATTTGCTGAACGGAGAAGCCGTCGAACGCGATACGGTGGCCTTTCTTCGAAACATTTTTGAAGACGTGGCCCCCATTCCCATCCTGATTAGCCCCGGGCGACACGACCCCTACACCCCCACGTCTCCCTATGCCACCGAATTGTGGCCGGAGAACGTGCACTTTTTCCGCGGCCCGGAGTGGGAACGTTATGCCGTTGGCACCCTTGCCATCTATGGCTTCGGCCACGCCAACCGGAGTCTTCCGAAGAATCCCTTCGAATCCCTCCACATCTCGGAAGAGGATTCGACCTGTATCTTTATGGGACCTGCCCTCGCAGCCTCTCTGGTTAAAGGCGAATACACGACGGGTGCGGTGGTTGACCCCGCCGTGCTGGCCGACCCCCGCATCGCCTATGTGGCACTGGGGCACTTAGCCCGGGCCACCGAGATAGACACGGGCGCGGGTCCGGTCACCTGGTATGCCGGTGCGCCCGAAGGTGCGCGATTCGGTGATACGGGACCTCATCATTATCTGGAAATTACAATTGCCGATG
Source organism: Candidatus Hydrogenedentota bacterium (assembly GCA_030432675.1). Taxonomy (GTDB): domain Bacteria; phylum Hydrogenedentota; class Hydrogenedentia; order Hydrogenedentales; family JAEUWI01; genus JAEUWI01. Next base: position 12,718 of record JAUIMA010000045.1, read on the forward strand.
AAGGGGAGACCTCCCAGGCGGTTGACGTGGACCCTGTCGTGACAAGCGAAGGTCGATTTTACGAGATGACCCTGGACTGCACCGATCTGGAGAGTGGCCAGGCATTGCTGGATGCCATCCGCCCCCATCTTGCGGCCCAACCGGATCGCCAATGTGCCCGTATCGTCCTCGAAGGGGCCCTGCTGCCCGCAATCTATGATGAAATGTCCAGTATTCGCGAGGCCCTTTCGGAAGACGTCTTGTATCTGGATCTTATCGATCGCTGTTTTGTGGCCGAGAATTATGCGGCGTTGGCCGAGCAGAAGACCAGCTTGGGCGCGTTCGTGGCCCGAATCAACCAGGAAATCCACGATGCGCCCGATGAGCATCGGCGCGCCGCCCTGTGCCGCAGCCGTGATTTGGCCTTGTGCGGTTATCGGGGCCAACACTTACCTATCCGTGCCTCCCAGGGAGACTGACGTTGCGCATTCGATCGATCACTATGCGGGGCTATGGCCGTTTCGCCGACCGGGAAATTCATTTTGCACCAGGGCTGCAGATCGTGATGGGCCCCAATGAACGGGGCAAATCGACGATCCGTAGTTTTATTGCCGATATGCTGTATGGCCAGAAAGTCAATGATACCCAGCGGGTCTTTGAGGAGAGCAATGAACTCCGAAAGCCGTGGGACGGAAATGGCCACTATGGTGGCTCTCTGGTGTATGAATTGGACGATGGTCGTGCCTTTGAGGTGGTTCGTAATTTTGATCGGCACCATGAAAAGATCCAGGTGTTTGACCACACCACCGGCGAGGAAATAACGGGGAACTTTAAGCGATTTCGTAACCGCGAATTGGATTTCGGGCGGCAACACCTGGGCCTGAGCAAAGATGTATTCCTGAACACGGCGACTATTTCCCATGTAACCCTGGATGAGCTCGGTGACCGGGAAGCCCTGGACGAGATTCGCGAAAAGTTGCTCGCCCTTACCGATACGGGCGGCGGCAGCGGCACGGTAGATTGCGCAATGCGGCTCTTGAGTGAACGGGTGGCCGCGATTGGTATGTCCGGTGCCACGAGCAAGCCATTGGCCCAGGCCCACCGGAATCTTCGGGCCCTCGAAGCCGAGTATCGTAGTGTCGCCGAAGGGCGGGAGGAACTGGCCACCATGGCGTTGGAACGACGCGCCCTGGTGGAACGGTGCCGTAAGCTTCGGGAAGAACGGGCACGACAGGAAGCCGCCCTGACGACCCTGGAGCAGTATGGGGATCAGGAACGCCTCACTGAAGCCGTGGCGATGCAGGAACAGATTGATGAGGCCACGCGCCAATGTCTGGCCTGTAGCCATGCGCGGGACGTTTCCCTGGAGCGGGATAACGAGATTCGCGCGGCACGGGAAGCGCTCCAGACTGCCGAACGCCAACTGGAAAACACCCTGGCCCAGAAAGAAAGCCTGGATGGACGACTGCGTCAGGAAGGGCATGCCGATGGAGAATCACCATCCCGCACCGCAGCGGAGTTTCCCGCTCGTATCGAAAAGGAACTGAGCGAGACCCTGGCGAATCGCGTCCAACTGAACGAACGTATCGCCGAAACGGAAGCGCTGGTGCAGACCGCCCGGGACCGCATCGATGAGGTCCGAAAGCAGTTAGAAGAGATGCCCGACTTCAGTCGCCTCGCCGCCGACCCGGTCGAGTGGCTGAGCCAATTGGCCAGTTCCTTTTCAGTGGCCCTCCGCGCCCGCGATGAGGAGTGTACGCTTCGTGCCGAGTTACGTGCGGAAGTAGCGACCTTGGAAAAGAAGAATCGGGAATCTCGCCGACTCTTTGAAGGGCATGATGACTTCCCCGAGCTGGCCCGCGAGTATGCGCTTCAGTTACGGCTCCATGACAGCCAGAAGGAACAGCACGCCAGCACGCTACACTCCTTACAGGGCACCTACACCGAACTCCAGGGGGAGGCCCGGGCCTTTCTCCCCATTGGTGGCGCGTGTATGGCCGTAGCACTGGTAACGGGAGGCGCCCATTTCTTTGCGAGCGTGGGCGGCATGATCGTGCCCATGGGTGTTGCCGGGCTGGTGGGCCTTATTTTCGTGGCCATGTGGGCCACCCACCGCAGTCACATGCAGCGGCTTAACGACCGCATCGAGGATGCGCGCGAAGCCTTGGGGTCCGTCTCCAAGTCGGCGGGCAATCCGAGCCTGAAGGTCATTGATGACATGTTACGTGATTCCCGGCTCGATTCAATTCGCGAATTGGAAGCCGTGCATGACCAGTATCGCAGCGTTGAGTTGGAGTTAAAGCTTCGTCGCGAACGCCTGGTATCGCAGGAAGAAAAGGCCCTGGAGGCGGAAGAGCGTATCCCACTTCTCCTGGAACGTTTCCGCGAAACGTTCACCAAAGCGGGGGAGGAAATTGCTGGCGAAGGAGATGTGCAGGATGCGGCGGGCCGGGCCATCGCACGCTATCAGGAATACCGGGAGACCAAGCGACGGGCTACTACCAATCGCTCCGTGCTGGAGCGGCACGAGACGGAGTTGTCCCGCTTGAAGACCCTGGCGGAACAGTCCGCCGCGGTGGTGACTGCGTTGGAAGAAGAGGCCCGGACCTTTATCGCGGAGCAGGGCCTCTTGGATGTCGACCCGAAGCAAAGTGCCCAGGAGTTGATCGCGGACTATCGCAGTGCCATGACCCGCAAACGGGAAGTTCACGGTCGGCAGGAGCTTCTGGAAGAAAATCTCCGTGACCTGCAACGTCAAATCGCGCGGGAGCAAGAAGAACGTGACGCGCGGGCGGCGGAGCTGAAAGGCCTCTTGCGGCCTTTCGGAGTCGATAGCATTGACGGATGGGATGCGCTGCTTGCTGATGCAAGGGTTTACCAGGAAGCGGTACAGGAACGGCGGCGCCTTGAAGAAGCCTCCCTGGAGCTACTGGGCACCGACTCGCTTGCTGCACTTCAAGCCCGGGTGGAACACGCCGGTGCGCTCGGGGAACGGCCCGAGGGTACGCGGGAGGCATTGCGGGAAGCTATCAACCATCTGAACGAGAAACTCGAAGCCGAAACGAGCCAGGAACACGCGCTTCACGTTCGCCTGACGGAGCAGAGCAACAGCACCCGCCCCATGTGCGAGATCGAAGAAGAGCAGGCCGTCCTCCATCGGAAAATTCGCGCGCTGGAAGCCGAGGGCGAAGCCACGAGTTATGCCATGGCGCTTATGGAAGACGTGGCCCGTGACACCCATGCCTATGTGGCACCCCGACTGGCGGAAGAGGCGAGTGGGCTGTTGGCCAAGATTACTGACGGCACCTACGATGAAATCAGTTTGGGACGGGACCTGAGCATTCGGGTTCGTATTCCCGAGACCCAGCACCTACAGGATGCACCGGAAAAATCATTGAGCCAGGGCACGGTAGACCAGATCTATCTCGCGCTGCGCCTGGCTTTCGTGCAAAGCCTGAACGAGAGCGGCGAAGGCATTCCCATGCTGCTGGACGACCCCTTTGCAAACTATGACGATAAACGGCTGGCCACCACGATGGCCCTGGTCTCTGGGCTGGTGGGCCGGAATCAGGTGATCCTGTTCACCTGTCGGGATGACGTGGTAGCGGCCGGTGAGGCGCAATCGGCGTCTATTATCCGGCTGTAGCGGAATGTTGCTTCTTGTTGTTTTTTGAGTATTTTATTGGTTTTTTATCGTTGTTGTTGTCGGTTAGTATCTGTTGTTTGGGGGTACATGTCGGATGGGATCGCCTCCCCATTTGCGAATCAGAGCTTGCCGAAATGCTTGCGCTATGGTAGAATTGGATTGGTCAGCGCCACATGTGGCGTTTCTCCTTCCGCGGAGGTCTGGTGCGATTGTCGTGTCAGGCCTCTTTTTTGTGCCTGCGCACCTCCCTATTTTCCGATGCAGAAGGCCCCGAATATCTTCTCGAGTATGTCGTCTGGCGTCGTCTCGCCGGTAATCTCGCCAAGGGCCTGTAACGCCTCCTGAAGCTCGACCGCGAGGAATTCGGGGGATACCGTCATATCCGCGAGGAAACGGTCCAGACAGGCCGATGCCCGACGCAGACTGTCCTTCTGATGGAGGCGGTTAATCAGCGCCTCATCGGCCGCAACGTTCACCCCACCCAACAACAGGCCGCCCAGTTTTTCCTCCAACGCATCCAATCCGACTCCAGTGAGGGCAGACACCGAAACGAGTCCGTCCCCTTGGGTGCACCAGGCCGGCTGCTCCGGCGCGGCATCCAGGTCTGCCTTGTTGGCCGCGATAACCACAGGCACTTCCAGCGCCAGCAACTCATTGAACAGGGCTTCGTCTTCCGGGGCAGGCGACTCAGATGCATCGATGACGAGGAGCGCCAGTTGTGCGTTCTGCAGGGTTTCGCGGGCAATACGCACCCCGATCTGTTCTACCTCATCCTCCGTATGCCGCACACCGGCCGTATCCACCAGTTTCACGGGCACGCCAGACAGGGTGACATATTCTTCGATGCGATCGCGTGTTGTACCGGCCTGAGAGGAAACAATGGCCCGGGCGTCGCGCACGAGGGCGTTGAACAGGCTGGATTTCCCCACATTGGGACGCCCGGCAATAGCGAGGGTCGCCCCTTCCCGGAGCAGGCGCCCGGCATCACTCTTCGCGAGCATAGCTGTCATCGCGGCCTGGGTGGCCTGGGCATCTTGCATCAGTTGGGCATCGATCAAGTCGGGCAGATCGTCTTCGGGAAAGTCCACGGCGGCTTCTACCCGTGCCAATAACAGGCGGAGGGTTTCGCCCATGGCGTGAAGCTCGCGAGAAAGCGTGCCGCTCGCAGCAGCATTCGCTGCCTGCAGGTTTGCCCGGGTCCGGGCTTGAATCTGGTCTATCACCGCCTCGGCTTGCACCAGGTCAATACGACCACTCAAGAAGGCCCGCAGCGTGAACTCCCCCGGTCCGGCCAAACGAGCACCGGCACCGAGGCAGGCTTCCAGAATCGCATTGAGCGGTCCCGCGCCACCGTGGCCGTGAATCTCCACCACGTCTTCCCGGGTGTAGCTGTGGGGACCGGGCATAACCAGGCAGAGCACTTCGTCGAGCACTTCACCCGCTGGCGATACAATGTGACCATGACGCACGCGATGGGCGGCATTTTCGAGTGTCGCTCCCCGGGAGGATCGAAAGAGTTGGGCGACGATCATTATCGCCCCATCACCGCTCAAACGAACAATCCCCACACCACCCTCACCGGGCGGCGTGGAGATTGCCACAATAGTATCGTTGGAATCAGTCACCGAAGGTGCCTGCGTCCACATCCTGCTCGGCAGGACGGTTACGTCCTGAACGCTGATCTTGATTGCGATCGCGGCCACCACGGCGTCGGCCTCGGCCACCCCGTCCTCCGCGACTGCGGTTACGCTCTGGTTGAGCGGCACCCTTGGGGCTGATCACGACGCTCCGATAGAGCGACTCACCCAGGCTGAAGGTACGGATATCTTCGTCTTCCTGAAGGGTAAGGTGCACGATACGGCGCTCCTGGGGACTAAGGGGCTTGAGCCGCATGTTGCGGTTAGACTCTTTCGCCTTTTCGGCCATGGAACGGGCCATGTCCTGGAGGGTCTCGCGGCGCCGGTCTACATAACCTTCCACATCCACCACAAGCCGCTCAGAACTCTCGTTGGTATCTCCCCGAGAAATCATCCGGTTAATGAGATACTGCATGGCGCTGAGATTGCGCCCCTTACGGCCAATCAGAATAGCACTGTCTTCGGAAGTGACGTTCAGTCGGGCGCTACCATCTTCCGATCGGGTGAAGGCGGCCTTTGCCTCAATACCCATGTTGGAGATAATTTCTTCCAGCAGAGCGGCCGCTTCATTGCCCTGGGCATCGGAGATGGGCTCAATGGCATCGGCGGCAATTCCGTCCACCGGCGCTTCATCGCCTTCGGCGGGGGGCGTCGTCGCTTCCGCGACCGGGCGCTCTTTACGCTTGGGTCGTTCGGAACGTTCCGGGCGTTCTTCCCGCTCCGGTCGGTCTTCGCGCTTCCGATTTCGATTACGCGCTCCCCGGCTCGGGCTTACTTCTTTATCGCTCCGATTCCGACTGGGCGATTCGTTGGAAGTGTCGTTTCCGCTTTCGTTGGCGGCTGTCGCTTCGTTGCCTTCTTCGGTCCGGGCATTGCGACTCCGGTTACCCCGATCATTCCGGGACTTGTCCCCGCGGCCACGACCCCGTTCTTCCCGCTCGCCATTTTGCTCACCACGAGCTTCGGCATTCCCGCTACGTTCTTTGCGTTCACCGCGGCCGCCATTGCGGTTGCCGCTGCGTTCTTTGCGGTCGCCGCGGCCTTCCCGCGAATCACGGCCCTGACCACGCTCACCACCACGTCCACGATTATTCGTGCGACGGGGTCGCTCTTCCCGCTGCGGCTCGTCGGGCATGTTTTCTACAATAAGGCGGACCTTAACCGGACGGGCACCGAAGCCAAACAATCCCTTGCTGCCTTCATCGAGCACTTCGATTTTATCAACTTCATACATTTCCACGCCGAGATCTTTGAGTGCGTTTTGAATTGCCTCCTCTCGTGTCTTGGCGCTTGCCTCCACTTGCTTCATAATGCGTGTTCTCCCGGCGGACCATCGCCCGCGTTGCTTTGGCGGCACCCACCCACCGCCCTTTGGCTGACTGTCCGAATCATCAGTCCTGACCTTTCCCGGCGCGCCCTTTTTTCTTATCGCGGCGTTTTTCTTTCGCCATCTCGCGTTTGCGCGCCTGGGCTGCCGCATAGAAGTGCCTGGGCTTGGATTTCGCGCCCGACTTCGCCTTCGTAGACTTTCCTGGCTTGGGACTGATTTCGTCGTCACTTACATGAATGAAATAGTTCTGCACAATGCCCAGCACGGTGCTGGTCAATATGTAAAGATTGAGGCCTGAGGCCATGTTGTAACAGATGACACTGAAGAAGACGGGCATGAGCGTCATCATCATTTTCTGCTGCGGATTCTGCACCGGACCGGAGGTGGGCATGAGCTTGGTGCTCGCCACCATCGCCAGCCCCATAAGGATG
>JAUIMA010000612.1 GCA_030432675.1 Candidatus Hydrogenedentota bacterium
CAATGGCAATAAAGGTCAACACCCGCTCGATAACATCGCCATCCAGACCCACCCCGGCAATAGGATCACCGGAATCATCAATGCGGCCCTCGCCCAATTCCTTACGAATATTCTCCACCCCCACCTTGCCAAGCTTATCAATCACCCGAAGCACGTGCTTCTGACGGGAAGGGTCTTCAATGCCACAATCCGCCAGCAGGGCGTCGATAAGTTTCCGGTTATTAATAAGGACACGATAGTCGGGAACATTCAACGCTGCCATGACGGCACACATGACCGCCACCACTTCGCCGTCCACCGAGACCGTCGCCGCACCCGCCGCGTCAATGTCTACCTGAGTGAATTGCCGAAAACGACCGGGACCCGGCTTATCGGCCCGCCAGACGGGACCCATGGCATAACGGCGGAAGGGAGCCTTGATCTGCTCCGGATACTGGGCCATCAGTCGTGCAAAGGGTACGGTAAGATCAAAGCGGAGCGCAATGGGGTCTTCTTCGGGACTTTCCAGGCGAAAGAGTTCCTTATTGGTCTCTTCACCACCCGCACCCAACAACACATCCATATGCTCCAGCGCCGGTGTTTCGACGGGCGAATAGCCATATAACTCGAAAATCGCCTGGATACGGCGAATCACCGCCGCACGCAGAAGCGCATCTCCGGGAAGAAAGTCTTGAAAACCCTTAAGGGTGCGGGGCGCTACAAGCGATTTTTTTTTCCCAGCCATGAAACTCTTACCTCTCCGTGACATCCCGTGAAAACCGGAACGCACCTCGCCTAATACTACGGGAGGATGGGCCGTCTTTCCCGAAATCGTGACGTAATACGTAGACCCACCCGTGGAGGTGGAGTGTAACAGAGGACGTGAAAATGGGTCAAAGATTGTCACTTCCCGCACCTTCGCCGTCGTAAGCCCCGACGAGAAGGTGTGTTCGCCCACCCCCCAGCCTGTCAAAAATCGGGCACACGCGCCCACAGCACCGTACAGAAACTGATCAAGCATTGTGCAGTTTTGACACACTCCCGAGCACATCTGAGCAATGCTTCGCGGAAAACTCAATCTTGGAAACAGGTAAGCGCTTATAAACGGGCCACTTACAAAGTTGGCACGAGTCTGGTATTACTTAGGGCAGTTCTAATCGGAATACCAACAGCATACGTAGGAAATGAAAGGCGTACATACCATGAACGTGAATGAACGCACCCACTCCAACGAAATGAACAACACCGAAGTAAACGGCTGGTTTGCACAGCCCGGACCGACGGAGAGCTTCCTCCGCAACGCGCCCGAAGAGTTGCGCGAAGCCAGCCACGAGTCCGCACCCCGGATCAAGCCCGATCCCAAGCTCTTTACCGCCGTAGGCCCCACGCCGGGCTTCGTCTACTGCCGCTAGACCTTAGCGGCGTAAGATGCCGGCCAACCAGGCCTGGAGTTGCGGATTGTCGGGTTCCCGGGCAAGAAGCGCCTGACCATGGGTCCGGGCTTCGTCCCAACGCTCTTCTTGGCTGTAAAAGATAACCAGCGCCTGCAACACCGAGCCATCGGCCGGTGAGAGCGCGTGGGCACGGAGTAACGCGGCCTCCGCCGCAGCCCGCTTCTCCACGTGCTGCAGCAACAAACCATAGTTATAAAAGACCCGCCCCCGCTCCGGCATCAGCTCCGTCGCCCGCTTCATAAAGACCACCGCCTCCTCGAGACGCCCTTCTTCTGCCAGCAAGAGTCCCATCGAGTAATGGAGCTCCCCTTCATGGGGAGCCAGACCGATGGCTTCCGTCAACAGATGCTCCGCCTCCCCATTCCGGCCGCTGGCATTCAGCAGGTTCGCCAGATTGACCCGTGCCGGAATAAACTGTGCATCCCGCGCAATGGCCATCCGATAGGCCGCCTCGGCCTTCTCAACGTCTCCCTCGGCCCCATACAGCAAACCCAGATTCAGATGGGCTTCGGGCTGATCGCCGGTGGATAGCTGGAGCGCCACATACTCTTCCCGGGCTTCGGCCAATCCCGACGCCACCTCAGCGCCAAGTCCAGGCGATCCCGCCAACAAACGGGCCGCACTGATGCGCACCGATGCCATGGAATCCATCACCAGCGGCCCCAACACCTCGCCACGCATTTCCGGCGGCAGGCGGTCCATCCCCCCCACTGCCTGACTACGGACCAGGGCCGACTCATCCTTCAAACCCGCCAGGAGGGCTTCCGATGCTTCGCCCCCCCCATAATTCTGCAACAACTCCAGGGCCGTCGCGCGCACTATGGCAGGCTGCTCATCATCTTTCGATAAGGCCGCCAGCGCCCCTTCGGCCTCCGGCTCCACGGCTCGGCCCGCCGCCAAGGTGGTGGCAAAATGGGCTTTTTCTTCGGGCGTCTTCTCGCCATACCACGCGGTTACCGCCTCGGCCGCCCACGTGGCGTCCTGGTCGGTATGACATTGGTTACAGGCATTGGGCGTTCCCAGCGCCACACTGAGATCGGGACGGGGGATACGGAAACTGTGGTCCCGCCGTTCGTCAATACCCATGTAGGTCCGCGTGGGCATGTGACAACTCACACACTGAGCCCCTGCCGAACCCGGCTCATGAAAGTGGTGGGACTTGTCATCAAAGATGCCCGGCTTGAGCGTGGGGAACTGGGGCAGTTTCACATCCTGATGACAGCGCACACAGAGATCATTCCCCGGCACGACCAACGTCGCTTTATGGGGATCGTGGCAATCGGTGCAACGAACACCCGCATGATACATGGAACTCTGCACGAAAGAGCCATAGACGTATACTTCATCCTGAATCTGACCATCGGGAAAATAGAGATCCTCCCGCAGCGTGCTCAATTGAAAATTGTCCAGGAAACTGCGGTGGTGATAATCCTCTGCCTGGGCAGGGGCACGTCGGGAATGGCACCGCGCACATTGATCCACCTGAAAGGCCCCGCCGTTCTTTTTGAAATCCACCACCAGGCCCAGCGCATTGTAGTCTGGACTCTTCATGGCCGCGCCTTTCCGGGCCCAATCCATGTGGGTCGACCCCGGACCGTGACACGACTGACACCCCACGTTAATATCACTGAAGGTGGTCTTAAAGGTATTGGTCGCGTTGTCGAAGCCCTTCTGCACATTCGTGCTGTGACATTCGGCGCACATGTAATTCCAATTCTGCAGACGCCCCGTCCAATGGATGGGATCACCCTCCCGCATAGGCGCATCGGGATACAGGTGGTACCACCGTTTCTGCACCACATCCCACGCCACGGGCACGCACTGATAACGACCTCCCGGGAAGGGCACGAGGTACTGCTGCAGGGGCGTCACGCCGAAGGTATAGGCCACCGTATAGATTTGCTCTTCACCGTCGCCCACGCGGTAGCCCACCTTGAAGGCCGCCCCATCCTTAAAAAAGCGCCAGGTCTCGTCGAAGTGCTCAAAGGTCGTATCGTTAAAATCTGCCCGCACCGTCTCCGCCGTCGCGTGGTCCATGGCCCGCTCATGATGGGACCCCAGCCAGTCAATGAACTGGGACTCGTGACACTCCCGACAACTCACGTCTTTCACGAAGGTCGGCAA
>JAUIMA010000613.1 GCA_030432675.1 Candidatus Hydrogenedentota bacterium
GCAGTGGGTCGTAGAGTAGGGTGTTTGTTGGCGACTGCTCCATTGGGCCTGGGTTTGCCGGGTTGTCCACAGGGCGGCTGCATGTCCCGGTGGGCCAAGGGAGAGCGTCGGTGTCTCCGCATGGTTGGGGTCGGTAAGCGTACGGCAACCGGGACAGGAACGCGCGTTGGCGTGGCGCGTGTAAGGGCGGAGTGGCTGAGATGGCGCACCGCCGTCTTGGAATACCTGCGTTGCACGGGCGCGATACCGTCCCACAGGGACTGCCTTCGCGCTGGAGGTTACGTGGGGTAGCGGGTGGCCGGGGCGTGACGGCGCATTCAATGGATGAACAGCCCGCCTTGATACGCGAGGCTGTACCGGCAGTATGGGGAGACGGGGTGTTGGGGAGGCTCACTCCTTTTCCTGGGTCGGGTGCGGCTTATTACTTTCGTGCGCTTTGCCTCGGACAGGAGTGTCCAAGCTCCTTGTATGGGAAGACGGGGTGTTGGGGAGGCTCACTCCTTTTCCTGGGTCGGGTGCGGCTTTTTACTTTCGTGCGCTTTGCCTCGGACAGGAGTGTCCAAGCTCCTTGTTTCGGGAGATGGGTTAATCGAAGTCATTTCGCGCATCCCTTCCGTTGTCGCAGACAGAAATGTCTGCGCCCCTGAAGGCCGACCACCAGGCTGGGAGTGCGTACACGTTGCGGCCTGCCGTCGTAGCGTACTGCCGGTACAGTCCCGAACTTCGCCCACCACGGCGCGTCTACGATCCGGGACGAAGTCGAGGACAGTCCCACCACCGGGACAGGAACGCGCGTTGGAGTGACTGAGGTGAGGATAGGCGTTCGGGATAGTGTGATGTAGATGTGGATTCCGCAGAGTCAACGGGCGCGATACCGTCCCATACGTGCGCCATCCCGACACCCCACGTTCACCACAACACAGGGCGCAGCGTCCCTACGGGGTCCTGTCCCAAGGAAAAGCAAGGGACGGACTACGGGTTTCCCGGCTGCCCAACGTGCCCTGCGTTGTTCGCCTGAAAAAACTCAGGAAATACTATCGTGGACCACATTGCCCTATACATCCGGTCAGACCTATGGACTATTTCACCCGCTCCACGGTCCCGACTATCGTATTGGTGCTACGAAGGCGATGTCGTGTATTGGCCACGGGGTTTGTGTTTGTGGGATCGGGTTGATGGCGTCGGTGCAGTCCCCGAGTCCGCACCAGTAAGGCCACTCGGCCCCGTCTTCGGCGTTTCTTCGCGGTAGTAAGGGGGGCGCCCCCGGCGCTCCCTTTATTGACCTGCGACGATACTTGGGTTGATGGGCACAAACTATACGTGTTTTTCGTGGTTTTGTGACATATTGCGAGGTTGTCGTGTTGCTGAGGGCCTACATGTGGTGGCTTGCGTTGGGAATCTGCGGGTATTTAGTGGTTATTTTCTGATTCACCCCAATATTTAGTTGCAACCATAGCAGTTCTCTGTTAACATGATCCTACGTTATCCCGCAGTATACTCAAGGAATTACCTGTGCGCTCGACTCAGAATCTGTCTGCCGAACGAAAGTCCGAGCTGATTGGACTTGCCATCGCGTGTGTGACGCTGGTGCTCTTTCTGGCGTTGAAGACGGATGGGTTTGATGTCAGTCAACAGTCTACGCGCCCCTTGGATGAAATGCACACGGTCCCCAATCTGTTGGGTGCTCCGGGTGCCTTGGTGGCGGGGATATTCGCACTATTAGTGGGCGATGCCCGCCATGTCCTCTATTCACTGACCTTCATCTGGGCGATCATGCTAATTAGCCACCGTCCGGTGGACCGCCTTCTCCCCCGTCTTGTGGGTGCTGGTGTTCTGCTGATTTCGGTGGCTTCCTTTCTGCAGCTGAATGTGTCGACCGGCAGTTCGAACGCGGATGCGGGGGGTGCGCTGGGTCATTTTGTGGTCTCGCTCTTCATGAGCTATGGCTTCGGCATTGCCGGGGCCAATATAATCGTGTGCGCCATGGTGCTGGTGGGGCTGTTGCTGGCCGCAGAGTACCTGTTTATCTACCTGTTTCTTGTGGCCCGCCATGGTGGTGCCCATCTCTTCGACCGGGCGTCCGTGGCGACCCTGCGTCGTCGTGACGAAGAGAAACAGCAATCCAGGAAGGGGCGCACGCGGGGTTCCCGCCGGAAACCTCAGCAGGCTGATCTGCCCCTCGATGAAGCAGAGATTCCCGCGCCCATTGGCAGCGAAACGTCCGAGTCCACTCCGGTTGAATCGGACGAAGATGCCACGCCTGAAGTGGCGGATGATCCCCTTTCCCGTATTACGATTCGGGGCTCGGGTGCCCTGCCGGCCCCGGAAGAGGAAGAAGAAGCGCCCTTTGATGCCGTGCCTGACGTGGCACCTGCCCCTGTGCCCGATGAGGCCCTGGAAGACGACGATGTCTTTTCCGAGGAAGAAGCGGAAGGGGCCTTTGTCTATGATCTGGATGCCCCCGTCTCCCCCACGCCTGACGAGGAAGTCATGGAAGAGGAGATGTTTGAAGAGGCGCCTTTTGCGGAGGCGGATGTGCCCGGTCTGGATGACTATGCCGAGCAGATGTCCGACGATGTATCCGCCTTGGGCGTCGATGGATTTGACGAGACGCCCGAAGTGGTTCCCGAGCCCGTCGAGGAACCCGTGGCTGCGGTACCGGCGAAGGAAAAGCCCAAGCCGAAGCCCCGACGTGCGCGCCGCAAGGTTATCTCTCACGAAGAGATCCCCCACGATTACCAATATCCCAAGACCTATTCCAAGCCTTCCTTGGATATTCTGGACGAGCCGGAAGAGAAGGTGGTGGAAGATCTTTCGGAGACCTTGCGTGCCACGAGTCTCAAGCTGGAAGAAACCCTGCAGACCTTTGGCATTGAGGCGCGGGTGACCGACGTAACCCGTGGTCCCACCATTACCCGCTATGAGTTAGAGCCCGCACCGGGCATAAAGGTGGCCCGTTTCCAGGCCCTGGCGGATGATATCGCCCTGGCACTCAAGGCCCACCGCATCCGCGTGGAAGCCCCCATCCCCGGCAAAGGCCGTGTGGGTATTGAGGCGCCCAACGTGGAGCGCGATCCCGTGTTGATTCGGGAACTCATCGAGTCCCGTCCCTTCCGGGGTGGCAAAGGCAAACTGAACCTCGTACTTGGTAAAGACATTGCCGGGGACGTGAAAATTGCGGATCTGGCGACTATGCCGCACCTGTTGGTGGCGGGTGCGACGGGTGCCGGTAAGACGGTGTGTGTCAAGGCCTTACTGGCCAGCTTACTGTTTAAGCACAGTCCCGATGACCTCCAACTTATCCTCATTGACCCGAAAATGGTGGAGCTCTCGATCTTTAATGACATCCCCCACCTTATTACCCCCGTGGTCATCGACCCCAAAAAGGCGTCGGTCTCGTTGACGTGGTTGATCAACGAGATGGAAGAGCGCTATCGCCTCTTTGCCGACCTGCGGGTGCGGAATATTGAGGTTTACAACCAGAGCGTCGAAAATGGCGAAATTGAGATGGAAGGCGATGAAGACGAAGGGGATCAGCAACACCTCAGTATCATC
>JAUIMA010000046.1 GCA_030432675.1 Candidatus Hydrogenedentota bacterium
TGTTGCCCCCGCATCCCAGCAATTTGCGACTAGTTCAGCGACGGCGGGATTGCGATGCTTGTACATCTGAGTTCCCAAATGTTCGATCGTGCGCCCTAAGATCGTCATGTGGAATTCGTGCTCTGCCATTTGTTGCCTCCAGATTCAGTATCAGCCGAGGGGTATACACTGCGTATCTAGCGTCTTCGTCTTCATCGACTTACTTGCTGAGACTTCGAAGTATCTGTTTCGCGTGTGCCTCTATCAGGGGCGGCGGGAGGGCATTCCCAACCATCAAGGCGATTGTAGACTTACTGCCAGTAGTTGGAAATCTGTAGTCGAGTGGAAATCCTTGGAGAACAGCAGCTTCGCGCATCGTAATGCATCTATTCTCATCCGGGTGCAAAAACCGACCCTTGGAAGGGTTAAAGCACCCGCTTGTTATTGTTGGAGCTACTTTATCCCACGCCATTCTTCCGTAGACATCTTTAAATCCGTTGCAGCGTTTGTGACAAGGTAGCTGAGCCTCTAGAGGCAAGTCTGTTCTACTTCCGCCATTCTTGGGAATGCGTTCAATCAATGCTATTGTTTTGGATGTGCGCTTCTCGGGGAGATCATGGACTGGATCTCCACTCTCACCAGCTTTTGGAAGCCCCCAAATTGCATCACGTACAGTTCGTTGATACTTACATTTGGCTGCGAAGTGAATATCAACTTTCAGCCCTGCCATGTATATTAATCGGCGGCGCCTCTGTGGTACTCCGTAGTCAGCAGCGTTAATAATTCTGTATTCACCTTGATATCCTAAGTTCTCTAGCGCAGTTACGAAGCGTGAAAAGCGTTCGTCCTGTGCAAGGCCGACAACATTCTCCATCATTATCGCGCGAGGCAAGAGCGATTCAACGAACCGTTGAAACTCGAATAACAAGTCGTTTCTTGGGTCTTCAACAAGTCTGGACCCGTTCAAGGTGCGCATGGTAGAGAAGCCTTGGCAAGGTGGGCAACCTGCCAGTAAGTCCAGTTTTCCCTTCCTCAAGCCGAGTCTTCTTTTTATAGTGGTGTCGGTTATTTCTCGGATATCACTCTGCCAAATCTCAACTTCTTCATGATTGGCCCGATATGTGGCCACGGAAAGTGGTTCTACGTCAATGGCACCCAATACTTGAAATCCGGCATTCTTTAGGCCTTGGGTTAGGCCGCCGCAACCGCTGAATAGATCAATTGCCGTAGGCTTGCCAATTGTTTGAACACTTTTAGATTTTAGACGCGACAAGATTGTTAGCTCCGAAAGCCAGTTCGATAGTATGTGCTCCAGTATATCTTATCGAAGATAGCTGGAACTTCCAATCAACCACAAACTCCTGAGGTTTGCTACCGTCAAGAAAAATTGAGGTCTGCTAAAAACGGTATCTTATCCGTTTGGGTTAAGCTGTGTCCACGACCCAAAGGAGGTAGAGAATATGCAACTTGGAATTGTAGACGGCCACAAATGGTCACTTGATGAGAAAGGTTTATGAGATTCTATCGCGGGAATTAAGGGCATACTGGTATTTGAGAACGAGGTGGTGGAGTAGTTTGTATGACTCGGTAATTGTTTCATTATATTACTATTGGCTCGGTACCAATGAGGTGGCATGCAGAGCGACTCAGTCCACAAAGTAAAACGCGTTACTGCTGAGCAAGACCTGGGCGTAGGCGGCGAGGGCGGTGGTGTTTTCGGGGTGGCCGAGTTGTTGGAGGGCGTGCTCGGCGATGTCTCGTTCGGCGTCGGTGGGGGGGCGGAGGAAGAGGCGGTGGTACATGGTGTCCACGGCGGCGGTGCTGGGGTCCGTGGCGGCGATGGTGGCGAGGGCCTCGGCGGCGCGGAGTTGGAGGGGGTGGTTCATGAGGAAAAGGGCCTGGGGGGCGACGGTGGATTCGTTGCGGGCGGCGACGATGGAGGTGGGGTCGGCGCCGTCGAAGAGCTGGGTGTAGGTGTTGAGGTTGGAGCGGCTGGTGCGGTAATAGAGGGTGCGGCGGGGCGTGGCCAGGTCGACGTAGGCCGGGCCGCCAGGGGTGGGGTCCAGTTGGTCGGTTACGAAGAGGAGGCTGTCGCGCAGAGACTCGGCATCGAGGCGTTGGCGGTTCATCCGGGCGAGGAGGCGGTTTTCGGGGTCGGCCGTGTGGAGGGCTTCGTCGGCACCGCTGCGTTGCTGCCAGGTGGCGGAAGTGAGGATGAGTCGGTGGAGAGTCTTCAGACTCCAGCCCGATTCGATGAAGCGGGCGGCGAGGTAATCCAACAATTCGGGGTGGGTGGGCGCCTGGCCCTGGGCACCAAAGTCGCCGGGGGTGCGGACGAGGCCTGCGCCAAAGTGATGTTGCCAGACGCGGTTCACCATGACCCGGGCGAGGAGGGGTGCACTGTCTTCGGTAAGCCACTGGGCCAGATCGCGGCGGCCACTGCCTTCGGTCACGGGGCGCACCGCGCTGCCGGTGATGAGGGCGGGCATGTGGCGGGGCACGAGGTCTCCGAGGTTGGTGTATTCTCCGCGGCGGTGTACATGGACGTCGTGAATGCCCGCATGCTCGGTGTTGGGCACGCCCCCTTCCTGGATGCCCACGGCGCGCTCAAAGGGCGTGGCGACTTCTTTTTCCAGTTCGGACAACTCGGCCACGAGGGCGTTGAAGGCGTCGGGGTCCGCAACGGGCGGCGTGTCACTCCAGGCGGGACCGCCAGGTTCACGGAGTGCCGAAACGGCACGCTTCAAGGGCGATTCGGGATTGGCCAGTGCGCCGTCGATGGCGGCCTGGATGGCCGCAGCGGCTTCCGCCAGGGCGGCTTCGTCCCGTTGGCCCGATGCCACTTCCCGGAGGGCGGCGCGCCACGGCGCAAATAGGATGGGGTCGAGGGCGCTTCCGCCCTGCTCGGTGAAGAGCCACCAGACCTCGGGGTTTCCCTGGGCGTCGGGCCACGGGTTGCCCTGGGCAAAGTTGGTGAGGAGGGTCTCCGTGCTGTCCCAGGTAGGTCCGGCTTCCGGCGTGATAGTCAGGCGTAGTTCGGTCGTGTCGCAGGCATGTCCCCCGGCGGGTAAGACCGTGAGGCGCAGTTGATCCTGGGCGGCCACGGCAAAGGGCGTGTCGATAGCAAAGGAGGCCCTTTCCCCATTGGGCACCCTGCCCGATGCGATGGTCCGTCCCAGTCCGGATTCATGATGGGTCAGGGTCCATTGGACGCCATCACCGCAATTGCTGTCTGCATCGGCAAGATGGCCCTGAAGGGTGATGGTGCCGTCCGTGGGTGCCCGGCCGGGGTGAATGGCGACGGAGCGGGCGGTCTGGGCGATGGTGGCGTAGGCGATGTCGTGCTCAGAGGCGTTGCCCACGGCGGAGGGGGTGTCGGTGTTGCCTTTGCGGGTCGTTACGCCGGGGAGGGATTGAAAGCGTTCCTGGACCTTGGGGAGGGCGGGGCGCACGTCGCCATCGAGGGTGCGCTGCCACCGTTGGAGCACGTCGGGATGGAGGGGTGATGTGTCCGCAGTGGCGTCGTCGCGGGTTGCCAATAGATAGGCACCGGTCTTGCCCAATTCCGCCGTGGCAAAGGAGTCGCGGGCGGCCTCCAATTGGGTGTCTCGCGATTCGATGAGGGTCTTGATGCGCGCTTCGGCCTCGGCACGTCGTGCCACCGCTTCCGGCGCGGCCAGGGGGAGGTGGGAGATGGGCGAGCCCTCGGTCTTCGCGCCGGGCCCCGGCAAGATGGAGCTGCTGAAGAAGATTCCGGCCATGCCGTAATACTCTTCGATGGAGAGGGGGTCAAACTTATGGTCATGACACCGGGCACAGGCCAGGGTGGTACCCAGGAATGCCCGGGTGACCACGTCGACCTGATCGTCCACGATGTCGGAAACCATTTTCTGTTTGTCCGCATCGCCCTGGGGCCAATGGCCGATGGCGAGCATGCCGGTGGCGATGAGGCCATCGCGATAAAAATCGCCCGATGGCGCGGGGAGTAAATCGCCGGCCACCTGGTGGGTCACAAAGTCGGTATAGGGCATGTCTTCGTTGAGCGCCTGGACAACCCAATCCCGATAACGCCAGATTTCCACCGGGTCCGTCTTGTCATTGCCCCGGGAGTCAAAGGAGTCGGTATAGCGCACCACATCCAGCCAGTGCCGCCCCCACCGCTCGCCGTAGAAAGGCGACGCCAAGAGCCCGTCGATGACGGTATGCCACGCTTCGGGACTTTGGTCGGCTTCAAAGGCTGCCAGGGCTTCCGGTGTGGGTGGGAGCCCCGTGAGATCATAGGTCACCCGTCGGAGGAGGGTGCGTTTGTCGGCCATGGGGGACGGGGTCAATCCGGCCGCCGCCTGGGCGCTTCGGATATAGGCATCGATGGGGTGGGGTGCCTCGACGTGCGTTGGTGGTGCCGTGTCCTTCAGGGGCTGATAAGCCCAATGGCGGGCGCGGGCCTCGGAGAAGTCCTTTTTCTCGGGGGACGTGCTGGGGTCATAGGCGGGCCAATGGGCGCCCTCCTGTATCCACTGAGACAGGCGCTCAATCACTTCGGGGTCGAGGGGGCCGTCGGGGGGCATCTTGAGTTCGCCCGTCTGGCGGATGGCCTCAAGGAGGAGGCTATTGGAATCGTTCGGTATGACCGCCGGGCCGCGCGAGCCACCGACAAGCAGCGCCTCGGCGGAATCGAGCCGCAGGGAAGACTTCTGCTTCTCCGGACCGTGGCAGCCGTAACAATGTTTGACGAGGATGGGGCGAATATGGGTTTCGAAGTGCGTGTCGTCGTCCGACGGGCTGGCCCACGCAGAATCGATTAGCAGCGCGGGGGCACACAGGCCCACGAGCACAAGAGAGAGAATAGGTTGTCGCATTGGGTGCCGATACCTCCTCAGGAATTCACACTTCCGGTATCAGTATAGGAGGTGGAGACGGAAAAAGAAACGGTGTCGTGCCAGTTTGTTCAATCGATTCGAAAGTGCTTTTCCGTACAGGAAGGGCAGATGCCATGGGTGAACCGGGCATCCGAATGTTCCGAAATATAGCATTCGACGGCCTGCCAGTATCCCGTGTCATCCCGTACGTTCTTGCAGTGGGCACAGATAGGGAGGAGTCCCGAGAGTTGCTTGACAGCGGCCAGGGCCCGTCGTAATTCCAACTGGGCGACCACCTGTTCGGATAGTATCTGGAGGCCACGGAGTTGGTCTTCGCTCAGCGTGCGGGCCTTTCGGTCAATAACGCATAAGGTGCCCATGGGCATGCCATCGGAGAGCACAAGCGGGGAGCCCGCATAGAACCGAATATCTGGCGTTCCCGTGACCAACGGGTTGGCCTCGAATCGGGTGTCGTCGGTGGCATCCGGAACAATGAGCATGCGCTCCGGTGTGAGGATGGCGTAGGCGCAGAACGCATACTCCCGGGGTGTCTCCTGCACCTCAAGGCCAATGTGGGACTTAAACCACTGACGTCGGCTATCGATAAGGCTTACCAGGGCGATGGGGGTGTCGGCGATCTGAGAGGCGAGATAGGCGATGTTATCGTAGGCCTCTTCCGGAAGCGTGTCGAGAATATGGAGCTTCTTCAGCGAGTCCATCCGCGCCGATTCGTCTTTTCGTATTGGAGGTAGCATGGTGGTCTTCCGGGCATAGCGCTGGCGACCAGAACCGGCTGCCTAATCTATCGCGATTGCCTCCTGATATGCTAGCACAGAACAATGCGAATGGGGAGTGAAATCTTCGGTGATCCAGTAGGGGGGACCTTTATGGATACACAATTTCGATGCAGTCCGGACATACGCTATGGCAAAACTGGACTCGTGAATCTTCGGAGATATACGTCTCGTCCTGTTTCTGATAGGCGGAGTCTTCTTGAAGCGATGCAGTTGACTACGCTCGAGCCCGTGGTGTGCATACGGCCCATTAAAAAATAGCCGTCGACAAGGTCGACGGCTATTGGGCTTCGTATGCTAACGAGCGGATTCAGGAAGCCCGAAAGGATTGGCTAAGCCTCCATCACGTGGGCGGGTCAGGTGCTCACGTCAAAGCGGTCCAGGTTCATGACCTTGTCCCAGGCGGCAACAAAGTCATGGACGAATCGTTCTTCGGCATCGTCGGAGGCATAGACCTCGGCAATGGCCCGTAGTTGGGAGTTGGAGCCAAAAACCAGGTCCACGGCACTGGCGGTCCACTTTACCTCGCCGGAGCCACTGTCTCGCCCTTCGAAGAAGTACTCGCAGATGTCTGATTTCTTCCACTGGGTATTCATGTCCAGCAGGTTTGCGAAGAAGTCGTTGGTCAAGGCACCCGGCTGGTCGGTGAAGACGCCCATGTCGGGGAGCCCCACGTTGGTTTTCAGCACACGCAGGCCGCCGACGAGCACGGTCATCTCCGGCGCCGAAAGGGTCAGCAGGTTGGCCCGGTCTACCAGGCTCTCCGGGGCCGGGCGGTCCAGTTCGTGGGCGAAGTAGTTGCGGAAGCCGTCGGTCGTGGGTTCGAGCACGGCGAAGGATTCCACATCGGTCATTTCCTGCGTCGCGTCGGTCCGTCCGGGTGTGAAGGGAACACGCACCGTGTGGCCGGCCTGTTTCGCCGCTTCTTCGACGGCAGCACAGCCTCCCAATACGATGAGGTCGGCCATGGAAACCTTCTTGCCCTGAGTCTGGGCATGGTTAAAGTCCTGTTGAATTTTCTCCAGGGTCGCCAGCACCTTGGCCAGTTTGGCCGGCTCATTAATCTTCCAGTCTTTCTGTGGAGCCAGGCGGATGCGTGCGCCATTGGCTCCGCCCCGCTTGTCAGATCCCCGGAAGGTAGAGGCAGAGGCCCACGCCGTGGAGACCAGTTGGGACACCGACAAATCGGAGGCAAGGATGGCATCCTTGAGAATGGCGATATCTTGCGCATCGACGAGTTCATGGTCCACGGCCGGCACGGGGTCCTGCCAGAGCTGTGGCTCGGGAACCAGCGGGCCCAGGCACCGGGAGTAGGGACCCATATCGCGGTGTGTCAGTTTATACCAGGCCTTGGCAAAGGCGGCCTCAAATTCTTCCGGGTTCTCGTGGAAGCGTTTCGAGATGGGGCCATAGATGGGATCCATCCGCAAGGCCAGGTCTGACGTAAACATCATGGGCGCGTGGGATTTTTCCGGGTCGTGGGCATCGGGCACCAGGTCCGCACCGGCGCCGCCTTTGGGTGCCCACTGGTGAGCGCCCGCTGGACTCTTTACCAACTCCCACTCGTAGGCGTAGAGATTATCGAAGAATTCATTGGACCACCGGGTCGGCATGGAGCTCCACGCTCCCTCCAATCCGCTGGTGATGGTTTCGCCCGCGTTTCCCTTCCCCAGGGAATTTTTCCAGCCGAGCCCCTGCTCCTCCAGGGGAGCCCCTTCCGGTTCCGGGCCGACATGGTCGCCCGGGTTGGCGGCACCGTGTGCCTTGCCAAAGGTGTGGCCGCCTGCGATAAGGGCAACGGTTTCTTCGTCATTCATGGCCATTCGCCCAAAGGTAGCGCGAATGTCTTTTGCCGACGCGAGGGGATCGGGGGTGCCATTGGGACCTTCGGGGTTGACGTAGATCAGGCCCATTTGGACCGCCGCCAGCGGGTTTTCCAATTCGCGATCGCCAGAGTAGCGCTTGTCCCCAAGCCATTCGCTTTCCGGGCCCCAGTAGATGTCTTTCTGGGGTTCCCAGACATCCGCGCGGCCTCCGGCGAATCCGAGGGTTTTGAAGCCCATGGATTCGAGGGCACAATTGCCCGTGAAAACCATCAGGTCCGCCCAGGAAATCTGCTGTCCATACTTCTGCTTGATGGGCCAAAGGAGGCGTCGTGCCTTGTCGAGGTTGGCGTTGTCAGGCCAGCTGTTGAGGGGCGCGAATCGTTGTGTACCGTCGGAGGCACCACCCCGCCCATCGGTCACCCGATAGGTGCCTGCGCTGTGCCAGGCCATACGGATGAATAAGGGACCATAGTGGCCGTAGTCGGATGGCCACCAGTCTTGCGATGTGGTCATCAGGGCCTCAATATCAGCTTTCAGAGCATCCAGGTCCAGCTTCTGAAATTCTTCGGCGTAATCAAAATCGGTGCCCATTGGGTTGCCCATGGGCGAGTTCTGGTGGAGGATATCGAGGTTCAACTGATTGGGCCACCAGTCACCGGTGGTCATAGCCGAGGCTGCTGTGTGGCGAGCTGGGGTTGCGGCGGTCCCCATGACCGGGCACTTGCTGATGTCGCCGTCCGCCCCGTGGGGTGGGTGGGACACTTCGGACTGGGCGGTCGCAGTTCCCCCGCCTGCGGCGACTGCCAGTGCAACCATCCACGCGGCAGCGCCCCGGCAATAGGAGCGCCTTATGTGACCCGGAGTGGACTCCGATGTATGGAGGCACTGGCTTGCGGTTTTCTTGGTGAACATGTACTTACTCCTCTACTTTGGTACGGCAATAAATTGGAACGGCAAATAACTTGGAACACAGCGAGACGCTGCGTGCCTGAAAAGTGACTGTTTGAAAGGGCGCCTTCGATGTTGTCAGTGAAACGTTTTGTTGGGAACGGAAGGGAGGACCTGCCCGAAAGTGGCTCCGGACAGGCCCCACCCGTTCTATGCGCGATGCCCCGGTGAGAAAGGGCATGGGACGTATCGTGGTGTGCTTTAGTCTGCCAGGTCGAAGCGATCGAGGTTCATGACTTTATCCCACGCTGCGATGAACTCATTTACAAACTGTTCCTGGGTGTTGTCGCAGGCATAGACTTCCGAGATGGCCCGGAGTTGGGAGTTGGAACCAAAGACCAGGTCAACGGCGCTGGCCGTCCACTTTACTTCGCCCGAGTCGCGATCACGGCCTTCAAAGAAGTGCTCGCAGCGCGGTGACTTTTTCCACTCGGTATTCATGTCGAGGAGATTGACGAAGAAGTCGTTGGTCAGCGTGCCGGGCTGCTTCGTGAAGACACCGAGTTCCGATTGTCCGGTGTTGGCATTCAGCGCGCGCATGCCACCCACGAGCACCGTCATTTCCGGGGCGGAAAGGGTGAGCAGATGGGCCCGGTCGACCAACAACTCTTCCGCTGTGCGCTGGTGATCCCGTGCGAGGTAATTGCGGAATCCATCAGCCTTAGGCTCCAGTGGTTCGAAAGCCTCGACATCCGTTTGCTCTTGCGAGGTGTCCGTGCGCCCGGGGGTGAAGGGGACCGTTACATCATGTCCGGCCTTCTTGGCGGCTGCTTCCACGGCGGCGCAGCCACCCAGGACGATAATATCGGCGAGGGAGACTTTCTTACCGCCCGATTGGGCACTGTTGAAATCAGACTGGACTTGTTCCAGCTTTGGAAGTACTTTCGCCAGTTCGTCGGGGCTATTGGCTTCCCAGTCCTTCTGAGGGGCGAGTCGAAGACGTGCGCCATTGGCACCGCCCCGCTTGTCCGTTCCTCGGAAAGTCGCGGCCGATGCCCAGGCCGTAGAAACCAGTTGTGAGGTGGAAAGGCCCGTCGCGAGCAGCGTATCTTTGAGGGAAGCGATGTCGTTCTCATCGATCAGAGGATGGTCCACCTCCGGGACAGGGTCTTGCCACAACTGGGCCTCGGGTACCCACGGACCGAGCAGGCAAGAGACCGGTCCCATATCGCGGTGGGTGAGTTTATACCAGGCCTTGGAGAAGGCTTCGGCAAACTCTGCGGGATTCTCGTGGAAGTTCTTCGAGATGGGGCCGTAGATCGGATCCATGCGAAGGGACAGATCAGTCGTGAACATGATGGGTGCATGCCGTTTAGATGGATCGTGCGCATCGGGAACGGTGTCCTTCGCCGACGTATCCGTGGGCGTCCACTGGGTCGCACCCGCAGGACTCTTTGTCTTCTCCCACTCATAGCCGAAGAGGTTGTCAAAATAGTTGTTGTCCCACTTGGCCGGCTCGGTTGTCCAGGCACCTTCGAGGCCGCTTGTAATCGTGTCGCCCGCGTTGCCCGTGCCAAAGGTGTTCTTCCAGCCGAGGCCTTGTTCTTCCGTGCTGGCGGCTTCCGGTTCGGGCCCCACATACTCCTCAGGATTGGCCGCGCCATGGGCCTTGCCAAAGGTGTGTCCACCGGCGATGAGCGCCACGGTCTCGTAGTCGTTCATGGCCATGCGTGCAAAGGTCTCACGAATGTCTTTGGCCGCGGACAGAGGGTCGGCGTTGCAGTCGGGGCCTTCCGGGTTGACGTAGATGAGGCCCATCTGGACAGCGGCGAGGGGGTTGTCGAGATCACGGTCCCCGCTGTAGCGTTCGTCGCCGAGCCATTCGGTTTCTTTGCCCCAGTAAATATCTTCTTCGGGCTCCCAAACATCTTCCCGGCCTCCGGCGAAGCCAAAGGGTTTGAGCCCCATGGATTCGATGGCGCAGTTGCCCGCAAATACCATGAGATCGGCCCAGGAGATCTGTTGGCCATATTTTTGTTTCAGGGGCCAGAGCAGACGGCGCGCTTTGTCGAGGCTCGCATTGTCCGGCCAGCTGTTTAACGGGGCGAAGCGTTGGGTGCCGGAAGAGGCACCGCCGCGCCCATCTGCCACGCGGTAGGTACCGGCGCTGTGCCACGCCATGCGAATAAACAGGGGACCATAGTGGCCGTAATCGGCGGGCCACCACGCCTGTGACGTGGTCATCAACGCTTCCATATCTTTTTTCAGGGCGTCGAGGTCAACTTTCTTGAATGCTTCCGCATAGTTGAACTGCCCTCCCAGGGGGTTGGCGCGCGGCGAATGCTGGTGGAGAATTCTCAGGTTCAGTTGGTTGGGCCACCAGTGCTGGTTGGCCGTTGTCCCGACGCCAATGTGAGAATTGACGGCCGACAATACGGGGCACTTACTTGGGTTCTCGGACACGATAAGCCTCCTTCTGAGCTTTGCGGAAATTGGGATGGTGCTGGATGCACAGGGCGATTGCCCGCGATGGTCGCTTGTGTTCGGTGAAACGACAAATCGTATGTGTTACCAGCATGCGTCGCGTTGCTGCGCTTCTCCCCTATCGCGTTGACTACGCCATGCCACCGGGCAACTGGCCCGCAGCGTTTGGTGCACACCGACCCTTCACCCGACGTGAAGCGGCCTCATGCAGTTCCTAGCCTAGCAATTAAATTGAATGGGGTCCAATCGATAATGTAGATTGCACTCATAGGCTGGCTCTATGAGTGCCGGAAGAGACGCGGGTGCCGCATGAGTATTCCTTCGATAGGTGGAGCAATGGTATGACCTTACGAGACTTGGAGTATTTTGTAGCCTTGGCGGAGACCCGCCATTTCGGGCAGGCCGCAGAGCGGTGCCATGTGACCCAGCCTACCCTGAGTATGCAGATCGCCAAATTGGAGAAAGAACTGGGTGCGACACTTTTCGAGCGGGATAAGCGGCGGGTAGCGCTGACGGACATGGGGCGGAAGATCCTGGCCCGGGCGGGCTCGGTGTTGGATGGGATTGGTGAGATACGTGACATGGCCCGGGGCGAGACGGGTGGCCTGGCCGGGCCACTCTACCTTGGCGTGATTCCTACCATTGGCCCCTACCTGCTTCCCCACCTTCTACCCGAACTCAAAGAGCTCTGTCCCGATGTAAAGCTCTATCTGCGGGAAGAGAAGACCCATCACTTGGTGGAGCAATTGCAGCACTCTACGCTGGATGCCGCCATTCTTTCACTCCCCATCGAAGAGTCGGATCTTACCTGCTCCGTGTTCTTTCAAGAAGAATTGGTTGCGGGCCTGCCGCGCGATCATCCCCTGGCTAAGCACAAACGGGTGGCGATGAAAGACCTGGCCAGCAATTCTATCTTGCTACTCGAAGAAGGCAATTGTATGCGCGACCAGACCCTGAATCTTTGTCGGGGTTCCCGACCGGCCGACCCCGAGGGCTACCGGGCGTCGAGCATCGAGTCTCTGAGGCAGATGGTGAGTGCGGGGATGGGCTGCACGTTTCTGCCCCGCCTGAGTACCGTCGGACCCTTCGCGTCGGCCTCGCCCATTGCCATCCGACCGCTCCATTCCCCGACTCCGCGACGGGACATTGCCCTGGTTTACCGCAAGACTTACCCGAAGGCTGCCAGTCTGGAGGAACTCGCTGCGGCCTTGAAACGACGGATGGAGCAGAGTCTCCTGCAGGTCTGTGAGCTCAACGTGGAAAAGGGGACGGGCCGCGGCTGACAGAAACGATGGGCTGAAGCCCAAAAAAAAGGGGAAGCAAGGTGAGAACCCTGCTTCCCGCGAGGTAGTCTTCCTCTCAGGACGATACTTTTACGCGCTCATCTTCTTTCGTGCCCGGAAAGCCATGCCCGCGATACCCAGACACAGTAGCGTCATGCTGGCAGGCTCGGGTATGGGCGCGGAGGAGGTGTCAAACCGAAGATCGTCAATGAGGTATCCATCGCCGGCGCTGGAAGTCATTTGCCTGATTTGTACGTGACTGATGCCCGCTAAGTTAACCGCAAGCAAATCAGCGAATCCGGTCCCGTCGACTCCCGGCCTGACCAGGGAATCGGAGCCTAAGGAAATTCCGCCACTATCAAAGGCTTCGAGAATCAGTCCATTGAATCCGATGTCGAGGCCCAGTAGAGAAACATTCGAAACCGGCGCGACAAACCAGATGTCAATTAAGTTGGTAAAGCCTGGCTGACCACCCAACGCGTTTACCCCGGATTGCCCCGCAAGGCTGAACTGGAAGATTTCGGGAGCGCTGCTGGCAGAATCAAAAAGGGCCACGCCGACGGAGGCGAATTGGGTGCTGATGGCCGTGCCGGCTGCGATCGCCCCACCACCGGGAAGTGTCTCAAAATCGATCAAGACTGCATTCGCCGTTTGACTTGAACCGAGGGCTAGTAAGGCGACTGCCATCGATATGATTAGATGCTTCTTCTTCATTCTGTTTCCTTTCCTAAGTCTTCCAACTGTTTAGTTTGCGGCATATCGACGAAACAGTCGTCGATATGTCAGTTGTGCCCCACTCTTATCAGGAAACCCTGCCAGAAGGAGGGAATGGGCGTTATCGAAACAAATCCTCTAGACCACGCGCCCAAGTTCTCTTGGTACAACGCGCCCCGAGAATCCACTTGTCCTGTCCCACAACCGACCACTTCCCAGCAAGTTTCAGGCCATATGGCCTATGTGCTAAGCGTTCCCCTTGAATGTTGCTGGCAAGTGGTGTTCGCGCAACACGTTAAGGCACGTATCGCCCCATTGGGCCGCTTGATGGGAAATGACGTGGCGCCGGCAATTCACCGGTATGCTGTGGGGGAGAGCGACATTTATACGTCACTACTGACCAAACATTGCAGACCCCTTGGTCGAATGAACCAAGCCGGACTTTAACGTCGGCGCTGACGGTTCGTTTTCATTCGTACGGAAACTGGATACTCCCCAACCTCTCTCGTCTATTCATCGGCTATTGTGCTCATGGGTACTGTTCAGCGATGCTCTTGTTCTTCATGCGGTGACGGCGAATGAAAAACCAGTAGCACCCCCGAAACTGCCAGAAGGGCAGGTTTTTCACATACTTGATCTGCCGTTGGATGGACTCCACGATGAGCTTGTCCGTCGTTTCCCAACGGTCGGCAATGGTAACGTTCTTCTTCTGATTGAGGTGAACGAGTGCGGCTTCGTGTTTCCTGAAGAGCTTGTCCAGATCCGTCATGCCTCCAAAGGCCTGCACATAATGTCCGGGTGCGGTCGGAAAGAGCATGGAGTCAATGGAATTGCTGGTCGTCAGCCCACTGCCATTGTTCAGGAGCGTCACAAACTCGCTCATAATGTTTCCGCCCACCGTGTAGCTGGATAAGAAGGTCTTCTTGTAGTCGTTTTTCCATACCGCCATCGTAATTGGACCTGCACCGATGGCCCCATGAAAATCGGCGAGCAGATCAGGGCGAAATTCATTGTCCTCCGCCCAATGTGCCCGGGTGGCATAGTCCGCGCCATTCACCAACACCGATTCCCCATTCTGAATCACCTCCAAGAGCGACTCGGGATGTTCCAGTTTCTGGACGGAGAGAATGACCACCACATTGATAGCCGCGCCGACAAAGAGGAAGAACAGCATCGCGTAGGCGAGAATCATAGTTAATTGCCTTTTTGATGTGTAGTGGCACCCGGTCCCATGTCAGGCGGAGGATTACGGATATAACTCAGCGATAGGCTTGTTGTTCATGCGTGGCCGCCGGAAAAAGTACCAGTACGCCCCTTTGTGTTTCCAGAAAGGGATGGATTGAATGTGTGCCATCGTGCGGTTAACGGAATCGGTCACCAGCTCGGTAGTGGATTTGCGGTGGTCCTGTACTTCGAGGTGCTTGGCGTTGCGCAGGTGGAGGAGGCCTTCTTCATGGCGTCGGAGCAAGGTGTCAAAGTCCGCGTCGCCAAATACCTGCACATAGTGACCCGGCCGTTGGGGGAAGAGGGAGGAGTCAATGCTATTGCTGGTGGTCAGACCGCTTTCCTGGCTCAAGGTAGTGACCAACTCACTGTGTACTTTGCCGTCGGTATCGTAGCTGGCAAACCAAGTGTGGGTGCCGGGGTTTTTCCACAGGGCCACCACCATGGTAGAGCCGTCTGCCGTGGCGTTTACATCCGCCATGATATCGGGTTCGAAACCGTGGGCCGTCGCCCAGCTCATGCGGCTCGCGTAGTCGGCCCCTTCGGCCAGCACCGCTGCACCGTTTTCGACAGGCTCCAGAAAGGGATCGGCGGCCACGATGAGTTCGATGGATTGGACGACCGCCCCATTGATGAGCCGTGCAAGGAGCAGCACAACGCCCAGAACGCCCAGGACGGCGAGTCCAACGAGGATATAAATGATATAGGCCAGCATGACGACGATTTCCTCCCGAATGCATGTGGCGCCCGACGCGCTCCGCAACTCTGTTACAGGAAAACACGCTACCAAAGAAGTAGCATGAGGGTCAACCGACCTTTTGATGCTACGCGCGAAAGGCCACGGTGAAATTATCGTCCTGAACGGTACACATCAATCGGGGGTGACACTTGTAGTGCTGCCAGAGGGTCCCCACGGCCTGCTCCCCCTGAAGAAAGCAGCGCCCGAGATGCATGCCCGCTTTAGGGTGGGTGGAGAACTTGACGAAATGACAGTCGTCCCGCTCGGATAGCTCATAGAGCACTTCGGCAAGCAAGTGGACGTCGGTCGCCACGAAGCACAGTTTCTTCTGGGAGAAGGTGCCCGCCTCACTTCGGCCCTTTCCGTGGCGAAACAAGAACACGCCATTCGGGGTGGGGGTAAATTCGGGAAACGCATTTGTGGATTCCATGGTCTGCCTTTCGGTGTGAGCCCCCCAGGCCCGTTCCCGTGAGTGTATCAAAATGGCCCCGTGCCGCAATTGTCATACCATGGGGTGCAGGTTGTAGACTAGGGGGGAGGCCGAAACGGGTCGTTCGGCGTGAATTCAGGAGCAGTCTGTATTTATGAAGTGCTTACACTTACGAGCGTTGAAGTCCGCGTGTCTGCCTGCCTTGGTACTTTCCGTATCGACACTGGCCGGCGCGCCGTTGGTCTGGGGTCAGGCGGTAGATGTGCCCACCTACAACCAGGACATTCGTCCCATCCTCTCGAAGAATTGTTTCACCTGCCACGGTCCTGATTCGGCCGCGCGTAAAGCCGAGTTGCGACTCGATGTGCGGGAGGAGGCGGTGGCCGCCGAAGCTATCGTGCCGGGAGACGCCACGGCCAGCGCCCTGGTGGCCCGCATATTGGCGGAGGACCCCGATGACGTCATGCCCCCCCCTGCGACAAAGTTGTCGCTCACGGAGGCACAAAAGGCGACGCTGCAACGTTGGATCGATGCCGGTGCGCCCTATGAAAACCACTGGGCCTTTATTCCGCCCGAAGTCCCAGCACTTCCCGCGCTTTCGGACCTCCCTTCGCCGATTGACGTTCTGGTGCGCGAGCGGTTGAATCGGCTGGGTCTCGCGCATAACCCCGAAGCTTCCAAGGAAACGCTCATCCGCCGGGTGGCCTTCGACCTCACCGGACTTCCCCCGACCCTGGAAGAGATTGATGCCTTCCTGGCCGACCCGTCGCCGAATGCCTACGAGGCCATGGTGGACCGCTATCTGGCGCGTCCGGCCTATGGGGAACACATGGCGGCGCTCTGGCTCGATGTGGCGCGCTATGCGGACACCTACGGCTATCAAAACGACCGGGAAAGTAACGTGTGGCCCTGGCGTGATTGGGTTATCGACGCCTTCAACGCCAACATGCCCTATGACCAATTCGTTACTGAGCAGGTGGCGGGGGACCTGTTGCCCGGCGCGACCCAGTCGCAGCGACTTGCCACGGCCTTTAACCGCCTCCATCGTCAGACCAACGAAGGGGGCAGTATTGATGAAGAGTTTCGGGTGGCCTATGTGGCCGACCGCTCGGAAACCTTCAGCACCGCCTTCCTTGGCTTGACGATGAGTTGCGCCCGCTGCCACGACCACAAGTTTGACCCCCTGTCGCAAGAAAACTACTTCCAGCTCTTCGCCTTTTTCGACAGCATTGATGAGTCGGGAATGTACTCCCACTTTACCAATGCCGTGCCGTCACCGAGCATGTTGCTCTATCGCAACGATGAGGAGGCGCGACACAAGGCCCTGCGGGCGGCTATCCTGGAAGCAGAAGAAGCCTTGGAGCAGACAAAAACGACCACCGCCGACCGCTTTGCCGCATGGCGTGGTGACGGTGAGCGGGTCGTGCCGGTGCCCACGCCCGTCGTGTCCCTTTCTTTCGAGACCATCGAGGAAGGGAAGACGCCCGATGGGGCCGCCGAGCGGAGCGCTTCCTTAACCCGGGGCCCCGCGCAGGTGACCGGCCCGGTGGGGCAGGCCCTGCAGTTTGATGGGGATGATGGGGTGTCGCTGCAAGACAAGGCGGCGGGTTTCGATCGCTACCAACCTGTTTCCTTTGGCATCTGGGTTCGGTCATCGAAGCAGGTGCCCCGTCAGGTTATATTCCATCGGACCAAGGCCGCCGAAGATGCCGCCAGCCGAGGTTATGAGCTCTTGCTGTTGGATGGAAAGCCCACCTTCAGCTTGTGCCACTTCTGGCCGGGCAATGCCATTCGCGTGCAGGCCACCGAGTCCCTGCCGCTGGATACGTGGACCCATCTTGCGGTGACCTATGACGGGAGTTCCCGCGCCCACGGGGTAACCCTCTACGTGAATGGGAAAGAGGTCCCCACAGAAGTTGTTCGCGATGGACTGGCGAAGACGATTCTCTACGAAGGCGAAGAAGATACCCCGGTCCAGTTGGCCATGCGTTTTCGGGACAAGGGATTCAAGGGGGGACGTCTCGACGAGTTTACCATTTACGACCGCTGCCTCACGTCGCTCGAGGTCGCCTCCGTGGCGGGGCAGGGCAACCTGATCGCGGCGGTGGAGCAGCGTATTGCGAAAGGTGAAGATGATGGGGCGCTGCAGGATTATTACGCCCGCGTGGTCGACGAGCCGTTCCAGGCCGCTCATGCCGCCCTGACGTCGGCACGGGAAGAGGAGGCGAAGTTTGCCGGGTCCCTTCAGAGCGTCATGGTCATGGAGGAAATGGAAGGGGGGCGGACGGCCTATCTGCTGGAGCGTGGTGAATACAATCACCGCGGTGCGGAAGTCGGCCCCGGCACGCCGGAAAGTATCCTTCCCATGCCCGAGGACCTGCCTCAGAATCGGCTGGGGCTTGCCCAATGGCTGGTCCACCCCGACAACCCCCTGACCGCCCGGGTGGCCGTGAACCGACTCTGGCAGCAATGCTTTGGCCGGGGCATCGTGAAGACCCAGGAAGACTTTGGCACCCAGGGTGCCCTGCCCAGCAATCCGGCCCTCCTCGATTACCTGGCGACCCGCTTCGTCGATTCGGGGTGGGACATGAAGGCCCTGCTGCGCGAGATCGTGTGCTCGGAAACCTACAAGCAGGCCTCGGAGACCACGCCCGAATTATTGGAGCGGGACCCGGACAATGCGTTTCTGGCCCGTGGGCCGAGGATTCGTCTCCGTGCTGAGCAGATTCGCGACAACGCCCTGGCAAGCGCGGGTTTGCTGGTGCCCAAGGTGGGCGGGCCCAGTGTGAAACCCTATCAACCCGAAGGGCTCTGGAAGGAATCCAGTGGCCAGGTGTACACGCCGAGTGAAGGCGAAGGACTCTATCGTCGTAGTCTCTACACCTTCATTAAACGGACCGTGCCGCCGCCTTCCATGTTGAACTTTAATGCCACCAGCCGGGAGGTGTGTCTGGTGCGTCGTGAATCGACGGTGACCCCTTTGCAGGCCCTGGTGCTGTTGAACGATCCGCAGTATGTGGAGGCGGCCCGCGTGCTCGCGGCCACCACCCTGCCGGAGGCGAACGGGGGAGACGAAGCGTGGGTCACCACCATGTTTCGCCGTCTCACGGGGCGGAGCCCGGATGGCGCGGAAAAAGAAATTCTGCGGAGTGCCCTGGCGGCCCAACGCGAAGAATTTGCGCGTGACCCCGAAGGGGCGGCCGCCTACTTGAGTACGGGCACGCAGCCCATACCGGAGGGTGTCGATGGGCCCCAACTCGCAGCGGGCACGGCACTGGCCCAGGCCATCATGAACTTTGAGGAGTTTCAGGTAAAACAATGAGACACATCACGCCAGAATGCACCGGCTCCCTCCCCCTCTTGGGTATGACGCGCCGCGAATGTTTGTCCAAAGTGGGCATGGGCCTCGGCGCCGTGGCCCTCGGTCAATTACTGAATCCCCAGAGCGCCCATGGGGGCACCGCGAAAGAAACGGGATTCGCCGCGCCCCATTTTGCGCCGAAAGCCAAGCGGGTTATCTACCTCTTTCAGAGTGGTGGTCCCTCGCAGCTGGAGACCTTCGACTACAAGCCCACCCTCGTAGCGCGTAACGGCCAAGAGCTGCCCGACTCGGTGCGGGGCGGACAACGGCTCACCGGTATGTCGGCAAACCAGGCTTCCCTGCCCATGGCGGGCTCCATTTTTAACTTTGCCCAGCATGGGGAAAGTGGTGCCTGGATCAGTGAGCTGCTGCCCCATACCGCCAAGGTGGCCGACGAACTCTGTTTCATTAAATCCATGTACACCGAGGCCATCAACCATGACCCGGCCATCACCTTTCTGCAGACCGGGTCCCAGTTGTCGGGCCGTCCGAGTATTGGCTCGTGGCTGAGTTATGGACTCGGTTCGGAGAATGAAAACCTGCCTGCTTTCGTGGTGTTGGTGACCAAAGACCAGGGCGGCCAGCCCCTCTATGCCCGACTCTGGGGCAGTGGCTTTCTTCCCGCCGACCACCAGGGCGTGCGCTTCCGTTCGGGAAAAGACGCCGTGCTTTACCTGGAAAACCCCGACGGCGTGAGTCGCGGCAGTCGCCGGAAATTGTTGGACAGCCTCCAGGCCCTCCACGAGCACAAGCAGGCCCAGCACAGCGACCCTGCCCTCGAAGCGCGCATCTCCCAATATGAAATGGCCTTCCGCATGCAGCAGTCCGTGCCGGAAGTAACCGACCTTTCTGGTGAGCCGGAGCACGTTCTGAATCTCTATGGGGAGGATGTGAAAAAGCCGGGGAGCTATGCGGCGAACTGCCTGCTGGCCCGGCGTTTGGCCGAGCAGGGCGTACGTTTCATTCAGCTCTACCACCAGGGCTGGGACCACCACGGAAATATCCCCAGTGGCATGAAGGACATGACCCAGAAGACGGATCAGGGTTCGGCGGCCTTGATTACGGACCTGAAACAGCGGGGCATGCTCGAAGATACCCTGGTGATATGGGGCGGC
>JAUIMA010000614.1 GCA_030432675.1 Candidatus Hydrogenedentota bacterium
TTCGGCATAGCCCAGTTGGAGGTCCGGGGCATCAGCGGTCGCGATGCCCTGGGGATCAACGTTGGTGTAGATGGCCCGAAACACCTTTTCTCCCGTTTCCGGATCGGTCTCGGCCAGTAGCTTCGTGCGGATTTCTTCGATGAGGCCGGGCACGTCGTCGGGTGCGACGATGCCCTCTTTCTCCCGACCCGTGCGGTTAAGGAAAACCATTCCCAGTCCCAAGCCATAGGCCTTACTCTTCGACCAATCGTAGGTATAGCCCCGGGCCTGCCGGTCATACATGAACTTCACATCCGTGTGGGCCGTAGCCGCGTCGTCTTGCCCACGGACCGTCAAGTACCCATTGCGCACCAACCAGGTGTTAACACTGAATCCTTTCCGAAAACTATGGAAGCCATGGTCAGACATGACGATCAGGAGGTCGTCCTCATTGAGACGTTGCTGTACCTTGCCGACGATTTCGTCCATCTTCAGATAGGTATCTTCAATGACACGTCCATACTTTTTGAACATGGCCTCAGAATAGAGAGGATGCTTGGGATCGCGGTAGCCCCAGAACATGTGGGCCACCCTGTCGGTGCCGGTCCAGGCCCCTACGAGCAAGTCAAAATTTCCCGCGTCGATCTCATCGAGTACCAGTTGCTCCCGCCAGGCCATGGTCCGTTGGACGTCTTCTAAGAACATGGCTTCCGTCATGTCGTCCCGTTCAAGGGCCTTGGTGTCATAGGCCCAACCGATGGTCTTGTAGAGCCCATTGCGCTCGGCCAACTCTGCAGCATACTCTGCCGGAGAACTGATGGGTGCGTAGGGTGCTTCCGGGTGAAACTGGAGACAGGTCATATAGATGCGTACCGTATCCCCCACTTCCGTGGCGAAATAGCGGCTGACGGCGCGGACCGAGACGGAGTCGGACAAGGCAAAGTCCCAGGAAACCCAATCACTCCACGCGCCCTCTTTCAGGGTCACCGATTCGCCCTGCGCCGTAAGCGTAACGGTGTCCGCATCCACGCGGACGTTGAGGGGCACTTCCACAAAATCTCGGGTTCCCGGTTTGCGAATCCCGGGAATCTGCACGGTGGCCGCACCGTTGCTGAGGCGGAGGGGCAAACGCTGTCCACCGGGCACTGACTCGGGGGCATTAAATGCGGTAGACAGGGCGAAGTAGGTGCTTTGCGTCCCTCGGATATCGGGCACATCGAGGCCGCTGAGCATACGGCACTCGTCGGACAACTCATCGGCGGGATAGGCAAAGGGCACCAGCAGGGCCTTTACTTTTTTCCCCTGATCACTGGCCACTTTCCAGAAACTCTTTCCCTTTCGATGGGACTCATAGCGCGCCGGCGATTTGAGCTTGCCGCTCTCATCCAGTGTGGCATGGCTGAGATGGCCGAATCCCGGCGCGGGAAAGTACGTCTTGGGGTTACGCTTGAGGAAGTCGTAAATGCCGTGATTTAAGGGCGACTTACAGGTAGAAAAGGAAGACCAGGCGGTGGGCGACTGGGGCGGACTACTGGAGCCCAGGGGCTGGTAACTACCGGCGGACTTCAGTTTTTCCAGATGGGGTAACTCGCCCGCGGCAATCATGGTATCGACAATATGGGGATCGGCCCCATCAAAGCCAAGAATGACCACCCGCTCCGCTTCGGCGTGGCCCGCAAGGATTGCGAGTATTCCCAAGGCCATTGCGCCACGATTCGCTCGCGTAATGAGTGGTCTCACGAGTGATTTCAGGTTGGTACTACGCACGATTCACCTATTTCCTTTATTCATCCAATTACGGTTTGAAACGACCGCTTCATGGTACCTGAGCCGCGTGTGCACCCTCAACGCATCTCAACTTGCCGGAACGGGGGCTGCAGGACGGACGACGACCGCCTCTGGTGCCAGGGTCAGGGCATAGCCATAGCGGCTACGGGTCTTTATGAGCCCCACTTCCCGGCCCGGGCAGGCCTCGCGAATACGCTGGAGCAAGGTGCGCTTCTGATAGTGCATCTGGCTCTGTTCGACGCAGACCCCTTTCCAAAGCGCGTCATAAATCGTCTCATAGCGGACGCACTCGCCCGGAGCCCGGGCGAGCAGCCGTATCAATTCATATTGCTTCCGTTGCAGGGGCACGACCGTCTCATCCAGCGCAATTTCGTTGGGTCTTGCCTCATCGATAATCAGTTTTCCCGATGGTCCTGCCGGTGGACAAGGCTGGGTGCGTCGTACTCCATCGGGCGAACGGCGCGTTTCCGCCCATCGGTGCACGCGCTGCGCTTTTTCCTCGTCCAGCAGGTGCGACAGCGCATCGACCGGCAGGTCAGCGAGGGTATCGGCCTCACACCACTCCCGGGCCGCCAATTCCCGAACATCCCGTCGGTTCAGAGCCAGGTCTCCATCTTCCATGAGCGGAACCCCTTCTTCCCCCACGCCAAAGGGCATCCGGCCTGCCAGGCGTGCGAGCCGGTCCGTGAAGGCTCCTTCATATCCTTCCGCAACCGCAATGGCTATCATAGCGTCAATAAGCCACGATGCTTGCGCTGATGCCGCCATAAGCTGACCCTGCATGGTGTTATATCGGCTTTCGATAGTGTTTACAGGCACATTTTCCAACCAATCCAGTAAAAATAGCGTCACTTTAGTGGCCCGGACCGATTCAAAGAAAGGTTGGAGCCGTGCGGCACATAATTGGGCCAGGGGCACGTCGGCTTCCATCCGCGCATGTCGCGTCCGGTCCTGCAGCTCGGCCACATACCCCGCTTCGTCATATTCCCGGGTGGTAAGGAGCACATGGGGCGCGCGCCCGGCAGGGGTTGACATGACGGCATAGAGCAGGTCGGCCAGGCACCAATCCCGGTCCCGTGACACGCCAATCCACGCGCGCAACAGCCCGGCCGTTTCCATATCGATTCCCTTACTTGCCACGGCACGCCCAAGGGTTGTCACCCGAACAGGCCGATCCGCGCTCGCAGGCAGGGCTTCCAGCAAGCCGGCCTCTACCCCCCGGTGAAGCGCGGCGCGGACCCGGGACACCAGTTCCTCCCGGGTACATCCCGTGGACCATACCCAGTGTCCGGTCAGGGTTCTCCCGAGAAAATCCACGATGTCGTCTTGCCGACGGCAATGTCCCGACGCCAACAGTCGCAGCACCGGATCCTCCAGGGCGGTCCGATCGAGCTGGGGCACAATCTGCTCTCGGGTACCTTCTACATAGCGTCGCCAACACAATTCCATTTCAAAGGGAGAGGACGCCACCAGGATGGCCCGACCAAATGCACTACCCATTCCGAGGCGACCGGCCCTCCCCCCCATATTTTCATATTCCATGTGGGACACGGGCGCTTTCCAGGGCATCCCCAATCGGGCATCATAGCGCCATTTCTCCGTAGTCAAGAAAACGTTGCGTGCCGGCAGGTTCAATCCAACAGCCAGGGTGCTCGTGGAGACCAACACCAGCACCTCCCCCCGGCGAAACGCCTCCTCTACGATCCACCGCTCTTCGGCGGAAAGGTCGGCATTGTGAAATGCGACCCCGTGGGCAAGTACGGCGCGCAATCCCTC
>JAUIMA010000615.1 GCA_030432675.1 Candidatus Hydrogenedentota bacterium
CCAACACCGATCTCCCAACCCAACGCCGAGGAGAGGTTCGCGACCATTCCCGTGCCCGAAGCACCAGTGGCGGAGACCGAAGAGACCAGCACCCCTGTGCCTTCACAGGAGTCGGAATCGATGGCGGCACCGCCCATCGTGGTGGCGAATCTTGAAGCCATCCACATCGACTTGCCCGAAGCCTTCTTCGGCGGCACCCCGTTGGATTATTGGGGTCCGAACCTCGAACCCGAAAACTATAACGACCGACCACCGGTTATGGCGCCCATCGGAACGGCCATTATATCGGCAGGAAAACCGGTTACGGCCAGCAGTGTGCCCACAGTCGGCGTGCTGAGACAGTTGACGGACGGCGATAAGGATTACGCCAAGACCAGCCTCGTTGAATTGCCCGATGGCCTCCAATGGGTTCAAGTGGATCTGGAAGACGCCTACACCATTCAGGTGCTGCTCCTCTGGAAATTCCACGAAGGGAAACGCATCTATTTCGATCTCGTTGTCCAGGTTTCTGACGACCCCGAATTTAAAGAAGGCGTGACCACCCTCTACAACAATGACTACGACAATTCGGCCGGCCTTGGTGTGGGTGCCGACAAGGAGTACATCGAGAGCCACAAGGGACGTCTCATCGACGCCGAGGGCATTACCGGCCGCTATATTCGGGTCTATGGAAAAGGCAACACCGCCAACGATTTCAACCACTTTATCGAAATAGAAGTTTGGGGCCAATAGGTGGCCCTGCAAATTCCGCGGCCGTTAAGAACAGGAGACATATCGAATGGGCATGCAGCATTTTTTCCAGGTCCTCATCATCCTCACGACCATCCTTTGCGGTTCCACCGCCCTGGCGGGTGAAGGAAAACCATTGGCGATAGAATTGCCCGAGCCCTTTGACGGCGGCACGCCGGTCCCCCACTTCAGCCCCAACTTTGAGCCCTACGACTACCGCGACCGTCCGCCCTTCCTGGCTCCCGAAGGGACCACGATCATTTCCACCGGCAAACCCGTTACGGCCAGTGCCAAACCTACGGCGGGCTCCCTGGAGCGCATTACCGACGGCGACAAAGCCTACGGGTTCTCGCACATGGTCGAATTTCCGGAGGGCTTACAGTGGGTGCAGGTCGATTTGGGTGCTGCCCATGAGCTCTACGCCGTGCTGCTCTGGCATGCCCACGAAGGGCGCCAGGTCTATTTCGATGTCATCGGCCAGGTATCCAACGACCCGGCGTTCAAGCAGGACGTGACGACCATTTACAACAATGACTACGACGATTCGGCAGGCATGGGCGTGGGCGAAGATAAGGAGTATGAAGACAGCCATCAGGGACGACTAATTGACACGAAGGGCGTCAAGGCGCGCTACATCCGCTTCTACAGTCAGGGCAGCACCAAAGGCGAGTTTAATGACTACACCGAAATTGAAGTCTGGGGCAAGTAGTCCGTTCAGGAGTGGCATCACCCCAGGCCCGGCAGTGAACGTCTGTTGGCGCATTGATTCTCCTGTCCGTACGGCTAATTGCCGGAAGAAATACGGACCGATACACTTGGTTCTCCATCGGCTCTTAGGCAATCGCATTAGAATTTTCCACCCACTGCCCGTTTCTCCTACCCAAAAAAAGAACGTGCAATTGTGCCACCCGATCCCAAGCGACCACCGGTCGGGTTCGGGTGCCTTGACGCAACGTGATGTATACCCTTGTGCAGCTTCCGCAGTAGTTCGATTGGGTGCTCTGACAGCCCAAGTAGATGAATTCGCTCGAAAAGAGATTCAGAGTAAACAAATCCTCCGCCTGATCCTCTCTCAACTCGTCCGTATCCGAGCGTCAACGCACCCGAACGTGTGTTACACGATCGGGCGGCACCACCAGGTTGACCCTACCGGCGCCGGAGTCCTGAGAAAGGTCGGGCGATTCTAATGCAATTGCCCTCCTACCGTCCCTTGGGCTACCATGGTGGGGTCTGAAACGCCTGTATTGTTGGAGCCAGAATCATGTTGTACACCCGCCTTTTGCTCAGTGTCCTTTTGCCAGGCGTGGCCCTTATCGCGGCCGCCGAAGAAAAGGAAGCCCTGACATTCGAATTGCCCGAACCCTTTTACGGGGGCACGGTCGTCTCTTACTTCAGCCCCCACTTCGACTCCCGTATCTATGTGGACCGCGAGCCCGTGATGGCCCCCAAAGGAACCACCGTGGTCTCCCGAAACAAGCCGATCACGTCCAGCGCGGCCCCGCTGCTGGGTTCCCTGCAGCAGATCAACGACGGGGACAAAGAATACGAGAAAGGCAGCCTGGTCGAACTACCGGAAGGCAAGCAATGGGTGCAGATTGACCTTGGTGAACGCCATGCGATTTATGCCGTCCTCTTATGGCACTTTCATGAGGGCGCGCGGGTCTATTTTGACGTGGTGGGCCAAATTTCCGATGACCCCGAGTTTAAGAAAGACGTGACCACCATCTTCAACAACGACTATGACAACTCCAGCGGTCTGGGCAAAGGGACGGACAAGGAATACATCGAGAACAGCGATGGCCGTCTCTTTCGTGCGGAAGCGATTCCGGGACGCTACGTGCGCTTCTACAGCCGGGGCAACACGACCCACGATTTCAACAACTACGTCGAACTCGAAGTCTGGGGAAAGAAGATTGAATAGTGAGTTTAGAATAGTGAATTTAGAATGGTGAAGGGTGAAGAATGTAAGCGCGCATTCCGTTCACCCAGACCTGTGCGCTGGAAGTATCATAACTGTTACGTCTTGATCGGAATCCTTTGAATATATTGCGTCCTCTCTACATTCTCCTGCTGCTACTCATCCTCGGTACGGCCGCCTTTCTCCGCTTCCACGATTTGGGGTATCGCCCTATGCACGGCGACGAGGCCAATCAGGCCATTAAGACGGGTAAACTGCTGGAAGAGGGCACCTACACCTACGACCCCTTCGAGCATCATGGACCGACCCTCTACTACTTGAGCCTTCCCATTCTCTGGCTCAACGGCGCGACGACCATTCAAGAAGTCACTGAGCCCATGCTGCGGGTAGTGCCCGCGCTCTTTGGGGTCGGGCTGGTCCTCCTTTCGTGGCTGCTTGTGGTACCCCTGTCGCGCACCGGGGCGCTCTGGGCGGCCCTGTTGACCGCCGTCTCCCACGGCTTGACCTACTACAGCCGCTACTACGTGCAGGAAATCTCCTTCGTCTTTCTGGCGGGTGCCGTGCTCCTCTGTGCCTACCATTACCTGCGTACGCGCCACCTCTACTGGGCTCTCGGTGTTGGCCTCGCGCTGGGACTGCTCCACGCCACGAAGGAAACCAGCCTGCTGGTGGTCATAGCCATGGTGGGCGCCCTTACGGCGATCCTGCTGTGGGAGCGTTTCGTTACGCGTCACCCAGTCGCCCTTACCCTGTCTTGGAAACACGGTGTCGCCGCGCTGGCCGTTGCCGCAGGCACCTCGGTGCTTTTCTTCTCCTCCTTCTTCAGTCACGCCCGGGGCCCGCTGGACTCCCTCCTCACCTACAGCACCTATCTCAACCGCGCCGAGGGACATGG
>JAUIMA010000047.1 GCA_030432675.1 Candidatus Hydrogenedentota bacterium
AAAGAGAAGAGCCGCATTGTTAGAGGCCCCTACGGCCGGATACCAGGCATCCAACTCTTCCAGGGTCACCGGTTGCCCCGCCTCCCGCGCAGCCCCTTCGTATTTCGCCAGATTGCGTCGGACATACTCACCCCAACTAACAAAGGCGACGAGGAACAACACGACCGAGATGGAAAACACGGTGCCGATGATGGCCGCAACACGCCCCCGTAGTGCCACCTGCTCGATATCGTCCGCCATTCCCTGGTGTACATCCATGATATTAGATACCCCCGTACGTGAACGCGTTCCTTGTGGAGCCGTCGGCCCCATCGCGTTATGTTGTGCTTCGTCCCGTCAACGAATCGTACCGCCCATCCTACGAAAGGTGGGGCCGTCGTTCCAACTATGTGTCCCCGCTTCCCTACGCCAACAGGGGGGCAAGCACCCGGCCATGCACATCGGTGAGCCGCATGTCCCGACCGCCGAAACGATAGGTCAATTGTTCGTGGTTCATTCCGAGTTGGTGAAGAACGGTGGCGTGGATGTCGTGGATGTCGACGAGATCTTCCACGGCAGACATGCCCATTTCGTCGGTGGCCCCATAGGCCATCCCCCCCTTGACACCGCCACCGGCCATCCAGACGGTATAACCGCTGACATGGTGGTCCCGTCCATCGCCCCCGCCGCCGCTGTGGGGCGTCCGGCCCATTTCGCCCGCCCAAAGCACGAGGGTTTCATCAAGGAGACCCCGGGCCTTGAGGTCCATCAACAGGGCGGCCACGGGCTGGTCGGTAATCCGGGCGTTTTCTTCGTGGCGCAACTTCAGTTCGCCATGCTGATCCCAGGGCGCGTTGTTGGGGTGGGTCAGGGGACAGGTTATCTCCACAAAGCGTACGCCCGACTCCACCATGCGCCGTGCCCGGAGGCACTGGAGGGCATAGAAGCGGTCATAGTCGTCTTTTCGGTCGACGCCGTAGAGGGCCAGCGTCGCCTTGGACTCGCCGGACACATCGCACAAATCCGGCACAAGAGACTGCATGTGGGCCGCCGTCTCGTAGTTGCGGATGGCGGATTCGATGGCATGAGAACCGCCCCGCGCCTCCGCCACAGCGCCGTCCTGAGCGCGAAGAAAGTCGAGCTTGGCCCGTTGCACGGCCGCGGGGTCGGCGGGGATGATGTTGTCCACGGGATCGCCCTGGGCCCGCACGACGGCGGCCTCGTGGGTGGCGGGCAACCAGGCACTCGCGAAATTCTGCGCACCGCCATTGGGAACCCAGT
The DNA here is from genome assembly GCA_030432675.1 of Candidatus Hydrogenedentota bacterium. Lineage (GTDB taxonomy): Bacteria > Hydrogenedentota > Hydrogenedentia > Hydrogenedentales > JAEUWI01 > JAEUWI01. Next base: position 1,261 of record JAUIMA010000047.1, read on the forward strand.
CATTGTTCAGCAGGACATAGCCCGGGAGCTGTTCGTTATCTGTGCCCAGGCCATAAGACACCCAGGCCCCCATGCTGGGTGCCGCGCCAATGCTGCGGCCCGTATGGAGCAGGAGATTCTGCGCGCCGTGAAGGGGCGTCTCCCCCACCACCGAACGAATCACACACAGGTCATCGGCGACGCGGGCCACGTGGGGAAAAAGGTCACTGACCCAGAGGCCCGACTCGCCCCGTTGCTTGAAGGCCCAGGGGCTCTTCAGCCATTTCCGCGAGGGGCTGATACTCTGGGAGCCCTTGTCGGCTACCCAGTCCGCCTGCTGGCCGTCCCGCTTGTCGAGCTCCGGCTTGGGGTCGAAGGTGTCCACGTGGGACACGCCGCCATCCATGAAAAGAAAAATCACATGTTTCGCTTTGGGCGCAAAGTGGGGCGTCACGGCGTTGGACTCCGCCGCGGCCCATTGATTCGCCAGTCCGCCGAAGGCCAGCATGCCAAAGCCCATGTTGCTCCGCTTCAGGAAGCCCCGGCGGCTCATGACTGGCGTGTCGAAGCCAGGGCATTGGGGATTACGTGAGTCTACGCCGGTAGGCGTGCGCTTACTGGACATAGATGAATTCCTTGAGATTGAAAATGGCGTGGGCCACATCCTGCCACACGGGCGGACTCGAGAGCAGGGCTTCCTCGGGCACGCCGCGAAGGGTCGCGCAATGTGAGGCAAAGTCAACGAAACGGGTAGTCTCTTCCGCCGAAGGAGGGCGCGCAAAAGCCGTGGTGAACATGTCGTTGACCCGCGCTGCAACCGTATCTTCCGCCGTGGCCACCAACGTGTTACTCCAGGTAGCCGCCATCTCCATGACGAAGGGATCATTGAGCATGGCCAGGGCCTGGTTGGGCACGTTGGTCGTGTCACGGCGTCCCGTGGTCAACATGGGGATGGGCTGGTTGAAGAGGGCCAGGAATCGCGGCATCTCCATGAGCGTCATTTTCTGGTAAATGCTGCGACGGCCCAGCCCATCGAGGGGCCCGGCGTAGAGTCGTTTGGTTGAATCTTCTGCGACGCGATAGGGATCGATGGGCGGCCCGAAGAGATCCGGTTCCAGCCGCCCCGAGGCCGCGAGCATGGCGTCCCGGATGGCTTCGGCTTCCAGACGGCGCAGGGGCATGTGATGCCACAGACGGTTCTCCGGGTCGGCCGTCACCCCGGCTTCCGTGGGCACACTTCCCTGTCGCCACGTGGCGGAGGTGACCAACCGTGTAATCAGTTTCTTGGTCGACCAGCCTTCTTCCACAAAGCGGTGGGCGAGCCAATCCAGCAATTCAGGGTGGGAAGGTTGCTCTCCCAGATGGCCGAAGTCGTCTACCGTACGCACGATTCCCGCGCCAAAGAGGTGGTGCCAGATGCGATTGACGTAGACCCGCGCCGTGAGGGGATTGTCTGCCCGGGCGAGGTGCTGTGCCAATTCCAGACGGCCACTGCCCGACGCCACGCCTTCCACCCCCGGTGCCTCCAGAAAACGAATGGTTCCCCGGGGCACTTCCTCGCCCAGCGCCGTGTACGAACCCCGAATGCCGATACGAGCATTCTGGCCATCGTACCAATCATCGGCCGAACCCACCGTGCGCTCGGGCCGGAGCCGTGCCTCGGTTTCCCGGTAGCGGGCAACCGCTGCGGCCAGGGCGGGGTGTTCGGCCGCCGTGTTGGGCAGCCAACCGGCCATCAGGGCTTCATTAAGCAATCGCACATCGTCCCCATCACAAGTGCCCACCCGCCAGTGCTCCACGGCGGCCATAATGGCGGCTCCGATGCGCGCGGTGACTTCTCCCGGGGTGGTTGGGGGCGCTCCTCCGGTGAAAAGGGCTTCCAAATGGCCCAATTCATCGACGGGGGTGTATCCCGGTGCCACATCGTAGGCGTGGGTAACGCCAAACCAGGAACGGGGGTCCTCTTCCACGGCCTGTTTCAAACCACCGTAGTTATCCCGAGGGGGATAGTAGTTGTTGAGGGACTTGGTCACCATTTCGAGATAGACCAAGCGGGGCGTATTATCGGGACCACCGGCAAGGGCGGCGTGGTTCCCGGCGGTAAAGGTCATCCATCCGGTGGTGGGCTGCTTCAGGAATTTCATGCGCTCGCTGTGAAAGGCATTGTCGACCACCAACGATTGGGCCGCGTAATCCCCGCCGGCATAGGCCAGGGCCACCGTGGGCGGTGGGTCCTGGGGCAGCAGCTCGCTCCGCAAGGCACCCGCCAGTCGTTTGGACCACACGTGAGACCATCGGCCTGCCGGCAGAAGCTGTGAGACGACCCCATCTCCTTCATCCGCCACGACCAGGGCACCGTGATCCACCTGACCATGCTTCATGCCCCAGCCATCGGCTCGCCAGCCATCGGGCACCGATTCTCCGGTGAAGTCTGCGGTGAGGCTAAGGTTTTTCTCATTGTCTGCCACACGTGTTGCGCGCTCTTCGCGGTAGCGGGCATCCAACGCGATCCAGGCGGCTTCCACCGTTTCTCCCTGTGCCACCTGGTGCAAGAGATGGTCGCGCAGCGCCACCACATTCTCGGGGAAGGGCACACCTTCCGGCGGGTCTGCATCTTTCTTTGCCGACGTTTTCTTGTCTTCCTTCGGCTCGGGGGGTGGCGTGGCAAGGTGTGATTCCACCACGCTGCGTGCCTCGGACCAATACGCTCCAAGGGCCTCCTTCAATTCGCCTTTGATTGCGGCCAGCTCTTCGAGCACGGGACCATTCGGGTCCTCGGCTTCGGCACTGCGCACGGTCCACCGCGAGCTCATGAATACCCCCGCAAGGCTGTAATAATCACGCTGCGCGACGGCGTCCAATTTGTGGTCATGACATTGGGCACAGGCAACCGTTGTGGCGAGGAAGCCCTTACTCACCGTATCGATCATATTGGCGATGGCCTCCTGGGTGACGCCTTCGGCCGCCGCATTGTCCCCGTGCCGTCGTTCCCCCATCCGCATGGACATGGGACCAATCATCGCTTCGTTGAGTCCAGTATCCGGGTCTACGCGGGGCGGCAGCAAATCCCCGGCGATCTGCTCCAGCACCAACTGCCGATAGGAGACGTCCTTGTTGTAGGCGCGAATGAGATAATCGCGATAGCGCCAGGCATGCTTCGCCGGGGCATCCCATTCGTAACCATGGGTGTCGGAGTAATGGACCACATCCATCCAGTGCCGTGCCCATCGCTCACCAAAGTGGGGACTGTCAACGTAGCGGTGCACGAGCGCCTCGTAGGCGGCATCGGTAGGATTCGCGGCAAAGTCCGCCACGTCTGCGGGTGCCGGGGGCAGGCCCGTGAGGGCAAAGCTCAGGCGCCGCACGAGGGCCTGGGGAGCGGCCTCGGTCACAGGCGCCAGCTCAGCATTCCCAAGCGAGGCGAGGATAAAGGCATCCACTTCGTTGCGGGGCCACGCCGAGTTGCCCACGTCAGGGGGTGTCACGTCCGCTATGGGCTGCAGGCTCCACCATGCTTTCCGCTCCCGATAGAGGGCATCCCACCCCGCTCCATCCGCAACCACTTTCGCTTCCGTCAGGGGGCGCGTGTCCACCGCCCCGTCCGTAATCCATTGGATTAACGTCGCGATTTCTACGTCGCTCAGTTTGGACTTCGGGGGCATCTGGAACTCTTTGTCCACGTGCTGGACGGCGGTAATCAGGCGGCTTTCTTCCGGTTTCCCGGGCACCAGGATAGGGCCCCCTTCGCCGCCGCGCGCCAAGCCGGAACGGGAGTCCAGGGCCAGTCCGCCCTTAATCGTGTGGGCGTGGCTGTGACATTCGAAGCAATTGGCCTCCAGAATCGGTGCAACCCGGGAGGCAAAGTAGTCTTCGGCCGCCCCGACCGGCGAAGCAATCGCCAGGAGCAACGCCCCAAGCACAACGTGTCCATGGAGGAACGAACGGAATTTCAGCCCCGTCAGGGGTGGGATTCTTGTCATGATTGCCACTCACACTAATAGGGTTCGCCACCGCCACAACCCGCCACAAACGGGTCGGCCACCCTTCCCTTGAAAATCGAACAATATCATCATGCCAATATAACGCCACATTTGCAATGGACTTGTCTGATAGTCCGCCACGACTCACCCCTTCTCGCGGGTGGGCGTTGCATTGCCTACCGCCGCTTGCCATAATCCACCGCGTAAGAACTTGTAACGTTATCTTCCAAGGAGTCCCCCATGCGTAACTGGAATTTTGCCCCGACACGGTCGGGAGTGGCTGGTGCTCTGGTCGCCCTTCTCAGCCTCGTTGGATGTGCCACCGCCAACACCGAGGGAGCAGCTCCCCCACCACAGGCCACTACGGTCGCACCTGGATCCCTGGTGCTGGCCGTTACGGGCGATGGCCCCCGTGGCGAAGAAGACTGGCAATTACTCCCCCAGTATTTCGAGGCAGAAAAGGCCGATGGCCGGGCGAAATACCTGATTCATACCGGCGATCTCTGTAAGGGCTCTCAGCTTTTCGATGCCGACTACAGCGCCCGGGTAGCGGCCCTCTACCGCCGTTCTTCCATCCCCGTCATTTTCGTGGTCGGCGACAATGAGTGGAATGATCAACCCAGCCCGGAGACCAGTTGGCCCCTGTGGGAAAAGGATTTCATGCGCCATTTCGAGGCCTATCCCGGCGGCCCGGAGGTCAGTCGCCAGGAGGGCTATCCCGAAAACATCGCCTGGATGGACGAGGGCGTGCTTCTCATCGGCATCAATCTTGTCGGGGGCTTCATGCACGACGTGGAAGCCTGGGGCTACCGCCACCGCGCCAATGCGGAATGGGTCGACCACAACCTGGCGCTCCACGGTGAGGAAGCCTATGCGGTCGTGGTCATTGCCCAGGCCCGTCCAAACCTCAAGCATGAAGACTTCATGGCCCCCTTCGTTGAATCCGTGGCCGCTTATCAGAAACCCGTCCTCTACCTTCATGGCGATGGCCATGTGTGGGAATTGGAAGAAAACTGGCGGGCACCCAACCTGACACGCATTCAGGTGGACCAGGTCACCCGCGCCCGGCCCGTTCACATTATGGTCTCCCCGGAAGATCCGGCCCACCCTTTCTCCTATGACCGCCATGGTGCGGGCACCGAAACGAAAGAATGATATCGATGAAACACTGCTGTACCCCCCTCCTTCTCGCCTTTTTTACCCTCATTGCCACCGGCACTACTTCGGCCCAGGAACAGGATGGAATGACCACCGGCTTTGTGAACAAGACCATCACCGTGCATTCCACCGAGGAACGCTATGTTGTTTATGTGCCGGAAAACTATACGGCGGACACGGCCTGGCCCCTGATTGTCTTTTTGCACGGTGCCGGCGAACGGGGCGACGATGGAAACGCACAAACCACTGCGGGCATCGGACCGGCCATCAAGAAGGACCCCAGCCGATTCCCCGCCATCGTGCTCATGCCCCAATGCCCGAAAGAGCAGGTGTGGAATACCCGGCATGATTCCCTGGAGACCCAGTTTGAAGCGACCCTGGACGAATTCAACATCGACCGGAAGCGCATCTATCTGACCGGTCTCTCTATGGGCGGGTACGGCGCGTGGCTCTGGGGCGCCCTGCACACCGACACCTTTGCGGCCATCATGCCCATCTGTGGCGGTGGCGATCCCTACGACATTCAGAAATTGCTCAACGTGGGCGGAGGTAACCCCTACGGCAGCCTGGCCTCCCGCGTGCGCGCCCTCGCCACGGTGCCTATCTGGGCCTTTCATGGCGGAGCGGACAGTGTGGTCCCTCCGGAGCGTACCCGCGACATGGTGGCGGCCATCAAAGCCCGGGGCGGCAACATTCAACACACGGAATATGAGGGCGTAGGGCACAACTCCTGGGACAAAGCCTATCAGGAAAGCGACGGTATTCCCTGGCTCCTGTCCCAGAAGAAGCCCTGAGCGGCCTCCACGGTAGGCATACTTCCTGTCTTAACAACAACACGGAACATGACAACGTAGATTGGTCCCGCTTACCTATGTACGAATATTCTCATCCGCGCCCCATGGTCACCACGGATATCGTGCTCTTCCGTAATCACGAAGACACGCCGGAGGTTCTGCTGATTAAGCGGGCCAAGGAGCCCTTCGCCGGTCAATGGGCATTCCCCGGGGGCTTTGTCGATGAAGGGGAAGATCTGGAAGACGCTGCACGACGGGAATTGCAGGAGGAGACAGGACTCACGGGGGTCACCCTCTTTCAATACCGCACGGTCGGGACACCCGGCCGGGATCCCCGGGGGCATACCATCTCGGTGGTCTACGCCGGGATGTGCCCCGTAGAAGAAAGTGCCGTCACCGGGCGCGATGACGCCGCAGAAGCCGCGTGGTTTCCCCTCCGTGAGTTACCCGAACTGGCCTTTGATCACGCCGAAATCCTGGCCACCATGCGCCATGGGAATATGGAGGAACTGGACGATGAAAGTGAATGACACCGACGCCCTGATTGTGGTCGATGTGCAAAACGACTTTTGCCCCGGCGGTGCCTTGCCCGTACTCGGTGGCGAAGGAGTCGTCCGCGTGATCAATCCCCTGCAACTGAAGTTTTCCCGCCTCTATTTCACGCGGGACTGGCACCCCCAGGATCACTGCAGCTTCAGCGACACCCCCACTTTTCAGGATGGCAGCTGGCCAGAACACTGTGTGCAGGATTCGCCCGGGGCCGAGTTTCACGGTGACCTGCATGTGCCGTCAGATGCCATCATCATCAGCAAAGGCACCGATTCCGATGCGGAGGCCTACAGCGGATTTCAGGGCACCGACCTCGCCGAACGTCTCCGGGCGTCCGGTGCGACCCGGGTTTTTGTGGCGGGCCTGGCCACCGACTATTGCGTAAAAGCAACCGCCATGGATGCCCTGGCGGCCGGCTTTGAGACCGTGCTGATAGAAGATGGCTGCCGCGCCGTGAATGACGAAACGGGCCAGGCGGCCCTGGAAGCCATGGAGGCCGCCGGTATTCGTCGGTGCCGAGGCGTGGAGGTCGAAACATGAATCCGAACAAGAATCCCTGGTTTCGCCGCGAGGGTCTGGCCCTCCTGACAGATTTCTACGAGCTGACCATGATGGCTGGTCAGTGGAAAGAGCAGCGCTCCGACCAACGGGTTACCTTCAACTATTTCTTTCGCAGTTTGCCGCCCCACACCGGATTCGCGGTCTTCGCCGGGCTGGAATCCTTCCTCGATTATCTGGAGCACCTGCGCTTCGGCGATGATGACATCGACTACCTCCGGTCCCTCAACATCTTCGGCGACGATTTTTTGGAACACCTCCACACCTTCCGCCCCACCTGCACGGTGCAAGCCGTTCCCGAGGGTACGTTGGTCTACCCCTATGAGCCCATACTCCAGATTGAGGGAACGATTTTTGAAACCCTCCTCATCGAGTCGGCCCTGCTCAATCTGCTGAACTTTCAGACCCTCATCGCGACCAAGGCGGCACGCATTTGCCTGGCGGCCAATGGCGACCCGGTCATGGAGTTTGGACTGCGCCGCGCCCACGGTCCCGATGGCGGCGTGAGTGGCTCGCGGGCCGCCCACATTGGCGGTTGCAATTCCACGTCCAACGTGCTGGCCGGCAAAACCTTTGGCATTCCGGTGGGCGGCACCCACGCCCACAGTTGGGTCATGAGTTTCCCCTCGGAACTCGAGGCCTTTCGCACCTTCGCCCGCCACTACCCCGACCGTTGCGTCCTTCTGGTGGACACCTACGACACGGAAACGAGCGGCGTACCCAATGCCATCACGGTGTTTAAGGAAATGCACGCGGCGGGCATCGATGTCCGCCCCGCCATTCGCCTGGATTCGGGCGACCTTTCGCGACTCAGTAAAATCGCCTATCAAAAGATGACCGAAGCCGGGCTGGAGGATCCGCTGATTGTGGCCTCCAATGACTTGGATGAAGAGTTGGTAGCGGACCTGAAACGTCAGGGCTCCAAGATTAACGCCTGGGGCGTCGGCACCCACCTCATCACGGCCTATGATGCCCCCGCGCTTAGTGGGGTCTATAAACTCGTGGCCATCCGCGAAGGCGACACGTGGCATAGCCGGATGAAGATTTCCTCCAACATCGAAAAGGCCACCGACCCCGGTCGGAAACAACTCATTCGCTATTTCGACCGGGATGACCACCCCCTGTGCGACGTCATGTATCTCGATGGCGAGGACCATCACACGGGGGGCCCCGTGACAGGCCGAAGCCGCACCTGGCCCCACCGTAAGGTCCACGCAGCATCCCCTGCCTGGCAGGAAGAACTCCTCCAATCGGTGGTGGTGGATGGCAAACGGCTCCATGAATCGCCGCCCATTGCCGACATCCGCGCCCGTGCGCTGGCCCAGATTGCGGCCCTGCCGGAAGAGTTCAAGCGCATGCGCAACCCCCAGATCTATGACGTCATGCTGTCGGAGTCCCTGGGAGAATTGAAGGATTCCATGCTCAGCAATCCCGACCTGGCGTGAGCCGGGGACAGGTTGTCAACCTGCCACCATAGGAATTCCCGGTCCCAAACGCGCTATACTTCCGGGGCAAATCCCTTTCGACAACGACCCGATCTGAGACTTCTATCGTATGGAATACCAATTATTTTTTCGCGAGGACCAGCGTTTCCGCAGTCCCTTTCTTTGGATTCCCCTCTTTGGTGCCACCGCATTTTGCTGCGGCACCATCCTGTGGATGATTGGGCGACAAGTCATTCAGGATATCCCCTTTGGCGATGACGCCATGTCCAACAGCCAAATGCTCGTGCTCGGCGGCATGGTCATTCTGCTCGATGTCTTGTTCCTGTTGTTTATGGCCTCGCTGACATTACAAACGGAGGTCACGACAGAAGGCCTCTTTATCCGCTTTAAGCCCATCCACCGAAAAACCCGTCGTATCGATATGGAAGACGTGGTATCCATTGGAGCCGTGGAGTACCGGCCCGCCATGGAATATGGGGGCTGGGGCATCCGCTATGGGCGCAATGGCCGGGCCTACAATGTGACGGGCAATCTGGGTGTGCGTATTGATTACAGCAATGGCTATCACCTGCTCATTGGCACCTGTTATCCCCAGGAATTGGAGGCCGCACTCGTGGCCATGATGGCCGCCCAGGGAAAAGAAGCCGTGTCTTCCGATGACCTTCCCGACGAAAATTCAGACCACGGTTCCGACGAAGCATAACCCTAACACTGCGGGCGCAGTTGAACTTTCGGAGAATAGAATCCATGCAACTGGTGCGAATCGGAACAGCCGCCGTTTCCGTTAAGGTAGGCGATTTCGCCTGGAATGCAGGACGCCTCCGTGCGGCCATAGAAGCGGCGCGGGAGCAGGGGGTACATCTCCTGGTCACCCCCGAGCTGGCCATTTCGGGCTACAGCCTGGAAGACCGGGTCAGTTGGACCGATATTACGCGTCATAGTTGGGCTACCCTGGTGGAATTGGCAGAGCATTGCCACGACATCGCCGTAGTTATCGGCCTGCCGGTCCGGGTTGGCCCCCTCATCTACAACGCAGCCGCCCTGTTGGCCCGTGGCAAGGTGCAGGGTCTCGTCTTAAAACGTCACCTCCCCATGTACAGCATCTTCTATGAAGGCCGCAATTACACGGCCTGGACCGGCGGCACCACGACCATCAACGGGGTACCCGCAGGCGACCTCATTTTTGACCTGCCCTTTGGCATGGTCTCGGCCGAAATCTGCGAAGACCTCTGGTCTCCCAACTCCCCGGCGCGGGAACGGGTGCGGGCCGGTGCGGAGATTATCTGCAATCCCAGCGCATCGCCCTTTATCCCGGGTAAGAATGAAGAACGTAAGCGCCTGATCCATCAGGCAGCTTCGGGGCTGAAGTCGGTCTACGCCTACGCGAACCTGCTCGGCTGCGACAATAGCCGACTCATCTTCGATGGCGGTGGCCTCGTAGCCGACCCGGAGGGGATTATCGCGGAAGGTCGCATACTCAGCAAGCATTCCTGGTCGGTGAGCAGCGGGGTGGTCGATCTCGACAATCTCGCCCGAATTCGGAGCGAGAACACAACGTGGCGGGAGGGCAACACCTTCGACGAAGACAATGGCCGTATCAAGGTCATCCCCGTCGAGATGCCCTTTACTCCCGCGCCCGTATCCGCCTACGCCGACCAGTTGCCCGACAATTTTTATGTCCCCACACTGACCGAGCGGCGTGCGGACCGCAACCCCTATCTCGACGATCTCTTTGACGCCCTCGTCCTGGGGCTGCGCGATTACTTTGAGAAAGTAGGCGTCTTCGAGCGCTTTATTATTGCCTTGTCGGGCGGGCGGGATAGCGCCCTGTGCCTCCTCATGGCGGTGGAAGCAGCGAAAGCACTGGAGGAAGGTCGCAAGGCCGATGACTATGCCAAGCGCATCAACACGGTCTATCTGCCCAATTCCAAGTTCAGCAGCAGCGGCACGGAAAACGCCGCCCGGGACCTGGCCACAGAATTGGGTGTGCCCTTCCAGGTCGTGAGTATCGATGATGAATCCCGCGTAGCCATGGAAAAACAGGTGGAGTTGCTGGGCGATCCAACGGCCATTCATCACCTCGCCAAACAGAATCTCCAGGCCCGGGTGCGGGGCAATATGATTCTCAATTGGGCGAACAGTGCCGGTGGACTCGTGCTGGTCACGTCGAACCTGAGCGAAATGGGCGTGGGCTACAGCACCACGGGTGGAGACAATCAGGGCGGCTACTCCCCCATCGCCAATGTGCCCAAGACCCTCGTCTCGGAATTACTCGACTACATTTCCAAGCGCGACGGCATCAAATCATTGCAAGACGTTCTGGCCATGCCGCCCAGTGCCGAGTTGGCCCCGGACCAGCAGGACGAGACAGATCTCATGCCCTATCCCGTGCTGGACGACTTGCTCTACCTCTATGCCCGTCGCCGCATGTCCCTCGCCGATTGCTGGCGGGTGTTATGCGCCCGTCATGAAGCCTACGACGCCGAAGATCTCCGCTCGTGGGCACGGGATTTCGCGGTCCGCTTCTCCGCGAACCAGTGGAAACGGGACCAGCACCCGGTGGCGCTGAAGGTCATGGATCTGGACCTGGACCCCAAGACGGGCTTCCGTTTCCCCGTGACCCAGAGCATTCAATATGAGTTGGATGAGTTGGGTAGCGCGGAGTGAGCATGATGAACCCTTCAAGCGTTCTCGATGTCGATGCCGATGTATGGACCCCCCATCCCGATACCACCGAGGATGGTATAACAGCATGGCATGATGCCCATGGCGTCGTTCTCACGATGCAACTCATCGGCCACGACGAGTCCCTTTACCGAAATCTCTCCGACATCGGGTGGGTCCGCGCTCATTATCGAGATAGCTTTGCTGATGCAGGCATGGGAATCATTGAGTGCAGCTTTACGAAAGAACCAGGATGCCGATCGGTCGCAGTGATCGGGAAGGATGTCGGTTCGATGGGTAGTCCATGCCGCTACATGGGCGCGCTGGCAATACCACTCAAAAGACTTTCTATAGTATTCAACCTGGTCGCCGAAGAACGGGGAACCACGGGCGTTAGGGATACGATAGTATTGGAAGAACTCCTGCGGAGCGGCGACGTGCGTCTGCCAGAGATAGATGGCAGCCCACTAACTGGCTGGTCTGCCGATCCCTATTTTCCGGATTTTGAAGGGCCGCCGCTCCGGAACCGCTCGGACGATGCGAAATATGATAGTCGATTCCCAGACCATCCGCTCAGCCGTGTCCGGAAACGTTTGAACGAACTGCCCGGCCAAGTTAAATTTTCCTCGGCCATTTCGGACGCGATTGCGCTGACAGGCTACAAACCCTGGTGGCAAATCTGGTGACATCCAGAAAATCCGACGGCGACTTGTCACCCCGTAAAGAACGACACGATGCCGTAGATGAAAAAGAAAAACACGACGAAGATGGCAATGCACCCACTGGCGCAACAGCCCCGCCCGTCCGTGTTGATATTGTCGATGCGGACACTACGGCCCCAGACCTGATCGCCCTGGGCCGGTCCCTGGGCCTGGGGATTGAAAAGGGGGTCTTCTTCGTAGCGGGCCGTCTCTTCTTCCTCACCAACGGATTCGGCATGAACTTCAATTATTTGGGCCGACGCGGGCACCGGGACCGTATTAGACGCGCCGCACTGGGGACATATAACGATTTGGCCCGCCATCTCTTCGGGGGCCTCCAGGAGGGCTTGGCATTGTGTACAAACAACTTCCATCAATACATTCTCTTGGTTTAGTAACTAAGCCAGCCCCCGCGCATAGGGCTATTCGCAGAGACCGGCTGTATATTTCAATCCAGGGTACCTCGGCACCCGCTATTTAAGCTACCACAACGAGTAGGGGTTTATTCACTTCCGCTTCCGGGAGCTGTATTCTCATAGCCATCCACCCGGAAGGACTGACCACCCGTCATGCTGTAGATGTCGTTGTCGATGAAAACCGTGCTGAAAAGCGGGTCGGTTTCGCCCAACAAGCTGTCATAAGTAACCCGCAGCAGGGGGCCAAAAGTGCCAAAGGGAATAGGGTCCCCGGGACTCTCGAAAAAGAGGGTCACGCCGCCATTCTCCGTGTCGGGCGTTTCCGTCATGGTCCAGCCCGCAAAAAGCCCGTCGTTGTCCCCATCCACCGCGCTTACCGTAAAACCGGTGGCACTGTTCAGGTAAATGCTGAACTGGCGAATGAATCGTGGCACGTAATCGGCCCGAAGGAAGACCGTGGTCGCCGTCTCGCTGTCGGAAGTCACAAAGCGTAGCCGACCCTCGAGCACACCATTGCCCGCATAGCGGGTGGGCACGAAATTATCGGTGGCCGTATAGCTCACCGAGTCTCCCCGAAGGGTCAGCGTAAAGCCGGGCATGAAGGGATTGGCATCCCGCGCAAGGGAGGCCCATCGGATCGTGTATTGACCATCCAGATCCTGCACGATTCGCTGGAAGGAGCTATCCAGCTCGGAGACGGACTCCGCACTGAAGAGCATGCCCTCCGTGCGGGAGGTCAACTCCTGCAGGTCGGTGGCCAGTCCGCCCGTGCCGAAATTGATGGCATAGATTCGCACGCCCCGGTTTTTCGCGAGGTTGACCACATCGTTGGTGGTGGCCACGCTGGACGTATCATTGCCATCCGTAAAAATAATGATATAGCGGTCTTCCTCGACCACCGAGCCCGCCGAGAAAGAACCCGCCGCATCGAGCACGGCATCAAACATGCGCGACGCCGCAGAGAAGCCCTGCACCACCTCCGATTGAATGGCATTGATGCGTTCCCGCGTATAGGCCCGGTCCACCGTAAAGGGAACCACCTGGGTCGCCTCAAAATCTTCCCGGTGAAACTCGGTCACGCTGACCAGGGCGTCTTCATTGAGGGCGGACAGCAACGTATTCTGGGCCGCCGCTTCCATGGCCGCAATGGCGCCATTCGTGGATTGCATGGAAAGGGTGTAGTCGAGCACCAGCGCCACTTTCAACTGACGGGCCGTACCGCGCTGAATGTGGACGCCCGTTTCGCTGCCTACGGTCCTCGAACCCTCCCGGGCCGACACAAAAAACTGTCCCGGGTCACGGACGACCGCATTGCCGTCGGCATCGTGGAGCGAGAAGGCAAAGTCAATGAGGTAGGGAGACGAAAAGAGCACAAAGGGATTGACCACATTGAGGGTGTCGGTATTCCCATCCGTATCCTGAGTGACTGATACGGCCACTTCTTTGGTGACGATACCGTTGGCGGAAAAGGTGATACTGCCCGTATGCTGTCCGGCGGTGAGGCGGCTGCGATTAATCGATACCTGCACGGTCTGCCGGTTGTTGGGGCCCGTGCTTGTAACCGTCTGCGCATTGACCACGATCCAGGAGGCCGACGGGGTCACGGCCAGGGTGAAGGACTCCACATTGGGGTTGTCATTCCAGACTTCGAGAAAGCGGGGCAGTTCACTCCGCTCAAAATCGAGGCTGGTGTTGGAAAAGGCAATGGCATCCAGGGGCTCGGGCGGACACCCCGCCATAAACAGGGTTGCCACAAGCACCACCATCGCATTGGCCATTCGTTTTAATACCGTCATGAACACCCCTTTCTCTGGGAATACGCACCCAACCGCGACCACGCCATTATAGAGCAGCCCCCGTCGGGATAGCCACGTGGGTGGCAGGCCTCTATTCTACTCTCTCCCGTGCGTTTCGTTGCTTTTTTGGGTACTGGCTCGGTATACTACCCGGACTTGATTTTGGAGAAAAGTATTCAAAATCATCGGGTCCGGGTTCCCGCGTGGTCGCTTTGACTCACGTCATATTCGGGAACAGACCCGGGCAGAAGGCCCGTCCTCTCCCCCACAACCCCTTAATTTACAATTGGTTACGTGTGGAGTAGTGTGCAGCCTGCCCTTGGATACTATACATTCATCGTTACCGGTGTGGTGTTGCTGCGCACGTGGCAAGTCCCGCACCAAACAACCCGCTCTCAGCTGGAAGAAGGTTTTCGCCATGATTATCATAATGGCCTCTCGCGAAAAAAAGGATGTCGACCACGTAGTGGAGAAGGTCGAAGCCTTCGGATATCGCGCCCATATTATTGAAGGCGTAGAGCGGACGGTGGTCGCTGCAGTCGGCGACGAACGGGGTAAAGAGCGCCTCCACGCCCTGGAAAGCCTGGCCCACGTGGAACAGGTCGTTCCCATTCTCAAGCCCTACAAGCTGGCCGGCCTTCAGGTTAAAGAAGAGCGCACGGTCGTTTCCTGCGGTTCCGTGAAAATCGGTGGCGGCAATTTCTGCATCGTCGGTGGACCCTGCTCGGTGGAATCCCGCGAGCAGATCCTCGAGACGGCGGAAATCTGTAAGAAAGCCGGTGCCAACATCCTCCGTGGTGGTGCCTACAAGCCCCGTACTTCCCCCTATAGTTTCCAGGGCATGGAAGAAGAAGGCCTGATTCTACTCGAAGAAGCCGGTAAAGCCTTTGGCATGCCCGTCGTGACGGAAGTCATGACGGTGGAACAGGTTCCGTTGGTTGAAAAGCACGCCGACATGTTCCAGATCGGTGCCCGTAACATGCAGAACTTCGGCCTCCTCAAGGCGGTGGGTAAGTCCCGCAAGCCGGTTTTCCTGAAGCGTGGCATGATGTCCACCATCCAGGAATTCCTCATGTCCGCCGAATACATCATGTCGGAAGGCAATCCCAACGTGGTTCTCTGCGAACGGGGTATCCGCACCTTCGAAACCGAGACCCGGAATACCCTCGACATCCAGGCGGTGCCCGTGTTGCAGAAGCACACCCACCTCCCGGTCGTCATTGACCCCAGCCACGCCGCAGGGCAGTGGGATCTGGTCGCACCCATGTCGAAGGCCTCCGTCGCCGCCGGTGCCGATGGGCTCATGATCGAAGTGCACCCCCGCCCCGAAGAAGCCTTTTCGGATGGCCCCCAGTCGCTCAAGCCCCAGCGCTTTGCCGACCTGGTAAATGAATTGAAGCCCTTCCTGGAACTCATGGGCCAGAAAGTCAGCTAAATCCCCTTATTTTTGTTAGAATACCGCGGCAGCGGGCCATCGCGTCCGCTGCCCTTTTTGTTCCACTCCATACGGTCGTTGTTTACAACCAGCTAAGCGATTTACATTATGGCCCCTGCAGACGAAGAGACGGACGTGACGTCGGAATCCAACGACGAAGCAGTCGAATCCAACGAGGATACGGCGGAGGACGAACAGGTCGACTCCGAGGAAGCAGACCATGACGTAAACGAGTCCGACGAGTCCGACGAGTCCGACGAGTCCGACGAGTCCGACGAGTCCGACGAGTCCGACGAGTCCGATGAGTCCGACGAGTCCGACGAGTCCGTTGACGCCAAAGACGCCGATGAGGCTAAGTCCGAGGAAGCTGACGAGTCCGACGACGAAGACACCATGGATGGCGATGTAGACGACGAAGCGCCCGAAGAGCTCGGTCGTGACGAAATGCGTCAAGCCCTCTATGCGCTACTCTTTGCCAGTGACCGCCCCATGAACCCCACCCGTCTGGCGGAAGCGATCAGCGATGACATGGACCCCGAAGTGGTCACCATGATCATCGAAGAGTTACAAGAGGATATCAACGGTCGCGACGAGCTCCCCTATTTCCTGAAGGAAATCGGGGGTGGCTATCAATTGATGACCAAGTCGGCCTACGCACCCTTTATCCGCCGCCTCTACCAAATCAAGAAAAGCAAGCGCCTCTCCAAGGCGGTCCTGGAAACGCTGGCGATCATCGCCTACAAACAACCCACGACCCGCGCCGAAGTAGAGGCCATCCGTGGGGTGAGTGTTTCCCACGCCTTTGAACAGCTCCAGGAAAAGCGCTTTATCAAGGTTTCCGGCATTGCGGATAGCCCCGGTCGTCCCAAGCTCTACCGCACGACGGAAGATTTCCTACTGCAGTTTGGCATGGGCAGCCTGAAAGAGTTACCCACCCTGGAAGAACTGCAGGAAATGCGCTAGATCGTGGAGCGCCTGCAGAAATACCTGGCCCATTGCGGCGTTGCTTCCCGCAGGAACGCCGAAAAGCTCATCGAAGCAGGCCGGGTTACCGTCAACGGAGAAGTTGCGACCCTGGGGTGCACCATTGAGCCCCGCAACGACCTCGTGCTCGTCGATGGGGAGCGGGTGGGCCGCGAAGCACCCGTATACGTCTTGCTCAACAAGCCGCCCGATGTGGTTACCACGGTGAAAGACACCCATGGCCGGGAAACCGTCCTCGATTGTCTCGACGGCGTCTCGGCGCGCGTCTACCCTGTGGGGCGTCTCGATATGGATGTGGGCGGGGTCCTCTTGCTCACCAACGACGGCGAACTCGCAAACCGGCTCATTCACCCGAGTTACCAGATCCCCAAAGTCTATCTGGCGTGGGTATGGGGCCGGGTTGATGACGAGGCCTTGCAGCAATTGCGTGACGGCGTCGAATTAGAGGACGGCAAGACCGCACCGGCCCAGGCCCGTATCGTGGAGCGGGGAAAACGTCAAACCCTCCTTCGCCTCCAGATCCATGAGGGCAAAAAGCGGGAAGTAAAGCGCATGTGTGACGCCGTGGGTCATCGGGTGGACACCATGAGTCGCATTGTCTTCTGTGGCCTTCAGGTCCGCGATCTGGATCCCGGTGAATGGCGCTACCTCACCGACGAAGAAGTGCAGGCCCTTCGGGACGCGACCAACGCCTAGCAGCCCCTTTCTTCGGCCCCTTAGCCGACCGCAATTTTCTTGCGGCGGGTGACTTCTGGCAGTTTCTATTTCCCTTCGTTATAATCGAAGGGCAACGCACCGTTGCACCGATGCGCCTAGTTGGAAACTGCACGCGAAGGCCCCCATGTTGCGCCCCGAAGACATCGAGCACTACAAAGCACTCCTCCTCCAACGACAAAAGGAGGTGGCGGACCAATTTGCACAGCTCGAAGAAATGTCGCAGCCCGTTTCCCCCGACCCAGCCATTGGACGCCTCACCCGTCAAGACGCCATGCAGCAGCAGCAAATGACCCTCGAATCCCGCCGCCGTCTTGATTTGCAGGGTACGCAGTTGAAGACCGCACTACAGCGCATTACCGACCACAAATTCGGTACATGCGTACTCTGCAAAGAACCCATCGCCACCGCGCGCCTGGAAATCGTCCCCGAATCCCCCCTCTGTGTCCCCTGCCTGGAAAAAAGAAACAAGGAAAACCGCCGTTAGTCGTCTGTAGTTTAACTTCGTTCGTACCGCTGCCCTATACTGTCCCGTAGGAGTTTCCCCCAATGCCCCGTATCTCCGCCATCATCGCGCTCTGCTTCGCGGTGTACGCACTCTCCCCCTCCCATGCGGAGGATCTCTCCGAACTACCATTTCCCGTATGGAATGTGGTCCCTCCCCTGACCTACAAACATGATGTCGCCATTGTCGAATCACGACCGGCCGACCGGCTGCCCATTGTGGTCCCACCCTTTGAAGAACATGTCCGCGGGACCGTGCCAGACACCATTCCACTGGCCCCCATTGACGCGGTAACCCTGCAGAAAAATTCGCTGGTACTGGGAACGGGCAACAAGACCCTTACCGTCGACACCAGCACGTGGGCACCCCCGGCCTCGGCCGAAGCCGTACCCGACAGCCTCCTTTCGCCCCGGGTTGCCATGGGCTTGAGCGTCGATGGGCGCACCCGTCTGGCGGCTCATCGGGAAACATTGGAAGCCGAACCGGGCCTGCGCATTCTCGACAGTGCCGAAGATTCCGAGTATGTCTGGCTCGCCACCAACCGGGGCCTCTATTGTCTGACCCGCAACGAGCTTCAATTTCACCCCGAGTACGGTGTGGGTGGCCCCCTGGCCACCCAGGTCACTGCGGTTTCCATCGACAGCCGCGGTGCACTCTGGACCGGCTCTCCCCTCGGCCTGGGCGTCCGGGATGTAGAC
>JAUIMA010000048.1 GCA_030432675.1 Candidatus Hydrogenedentota bacterium
GTCTTTGCGCGAAAAACATCCGCCATGAAAGCATGACATTGGATCAAACTGCCTCTCGCTGACCTATAGAGTTTTTGCTGCAGCTAATGAATAAAAAGGATGAGCACGCAAAGGCGCGAAGGCGCAAAGAGAGTAGTCCCCGAGCAATGCCACCCTATGCCCACCCCCTACTCCGGCAGTTCCGGCGGAGTCTCGATGACGGTGGTCTCCCGACCGTCCCTGATTTTCTCGATTCGCCACTCGGCTTTCTCCACCGCCTCTTTCCCTTCGTGAATGCCGAAGTCGAGGGTAAAGCTGCGGGTCTCACCGGGCGCCAGTTTGGGAACACGCCCGAAGGCCCGTTCCACACGACGGTTGAAAGGATAGCTCATGGCGGGCTCAATACCGGTGACGTAGCCATCGGCCTCGGCAACGGTATTTTTCCACAGGGCGAGATAGGGCAGTTCGGCGATATTCCAATGCACGGAGGCCGCCCGGGTTGCTGCGCGGTTTTTCAATAGCGCACCACACTGACCGTTTTTATCCGACCAGGGCTCCATCAAATAGACTTCTTCAATAAACCCCGGTGTGGGTCCTTTATAGTGCCGATACTCCGAAAGCCCCTTGGCAGCGTGGGCGTTCATCGGCATGATCTGCCGGGCCGCTGTCACGAACTCGGCCCCCGCTTCCAGGAGGGGCGCACCAAAGTTTCCGTGATAGATCAATTGGAATTCCTGATCCGACGCTCCGTGATTTGTCACTTCATCGTGGATGCGAAAGGTATCACTCCCCGGCTCGGTGGAAACCTCGGTGACCAGGCCCAGCTTGGGCCCGAAAAACAACCGCTCATGCACGACCCCACGAATCGTAATGCGGTAGGGCGCATTGCGCTCAACAAGAACTTCCACTTCCGAAGCGGGGATATTCCCGATTTTCCCATGAAGGGTCAGGTCCATTTCTGCGGTATCACCGGTATTGGTTGTAAACTGGTCCCGCCCCGGATGGCCGGCAAACTCGAGGCCGCAGCGCACCATCCATTCGTTGAATCCCTCCAGCCAGCCCAGGCCGCCCCGGCTCTCGAGATCGATAAACTGGGGATGGACCAACTCTTTGACGGGCGAATCCCATCCGAGTCGCACGTCGCCTTTGGTCACCTGAAAGATACTCATGCCCCGGGTGGGCACCACCACAATCTGTAACACGCCGTTGTCCAGCGTGATAATCTCGACCCCCTCCTGCTTTCCACCATGCAGGGTTTCCTTCACCAGGGTCCATGGCGCGCTGGCCGGCGTTATATCGGCACTCGAGAGGGAGACCTCCTCCGTCATCCGATTTTCCGCAACACTCGTGATCGTGTATCGAACGATTTCCTCCTGGGCCAAGGCACCGCCACTCCACCACAAACCCAGTCCAACCGCCATTCCAACAATGATCTGTTTCATGTCTTGCAACTCCTGCCTTGTGTTGGGTGAAGTGGCCCGTCCCCTGTGGACGACCCGTTCCGTCCGGTCACTGCGTTCCAAAAACCTCTTCCAACGCTGCCCGCATCACCCCCGGGTCCGCATCGACACCGGTCCAGTATTTGATACCGATGACCCCCTGGTTCACCAGCATTTCGAGGCCATCGATGACCCGGCAACCCCGGGCCTCGGCATCTCTCACGAGATTGGTTTTCGGGGGATTGGGTATGACATCGGCCACGACCATGGAGGACGTCAGGGTCTCCACATTCAGGGCCAAACGGGCATCCACGTCGGGAAACAACCCGATGGACGTGGCATTGATTACGATATCTGTCGCTTCGGGAATATCGTATTCCCCCTCCCACGGTACAAAGGAGGCCTCAGCGGGTACGTGCTCATTAAGCAACGCAACCAGGTCCTCGCCCCGGGCAATGGAGCGATTCACAATCGTTACGTGCTCCGCACCCGCGAGGGCCACTTCCACGCTGATCGCCCGTGCGGCACCACCCGCACCGAAAATAACCACCCGACTCCCTTTGGGGTCACGCAGCTTCATCAAGCCCTCGACGAAGCCTTTTCCGTCGGTGTTTTCGCCGATGAGCTTGCCATCACGGCGCACCACACAGTTTACCGCGCCCATCACCGAAGCGGATTCACCCAGGCCGTCGAGATGCTGAATCACGTTAATCTTGTGGGGGATGGTGCAGTTGAAGCCCGCGAAATTCATGGCGCGCACGCCCCGCACGGCATCCGCCAGTTTTTCTTCGGACACTTCAATGGTCAAATAGCGCCACTTCAGACCGTGGTGCTTGTAGGCTGCCTCCACCATAACCACCGTCGGGTTTTCCGCTACCGGATTGCCAAAACAGGCGGTTAGTTCTTCGAGAAAATTTAATGCTTCTGCCATGATCGTTCTGCTTTCCTTAGGCTTTGACGAAACGCTCTTTCATTTTTTCCAATAGTACGGCCAGGAGGATAATCCCCCCGAAGACGATATATTGGTTAAAGGGCTTCACGTTGGTTAAGTTCATTCCATTACGCACCACGCCGATGATAAACGCGCCAATGAGGGTGCCCAGGATTCGGCCCTGTCCCCCTGCCAATGACGTGCCCCCTACCACCACGGCGGCAATCACATAAAGTTCGTAAAGTTGTCCGGTCTTGGGGTCGCCACTCTTTAGTTCCGAGGCCATGACGATGCCTCCAAGGCCAGCCAGTAATCCACAGATGGTGTAGACCGCTACCAACACCCGATTGACGGGAACTCCCGAGAG
The DNA here is from genome assembly GCA_030432675.1 of Candidatus Hydrogenedentota bacterium. GTDB lineage: Bacteria > Hydrogenedentota > Hydrogenedentia > Hydrogenedentales > JAEUWI01 > JAEUWI01. Next base: position 2,717 of record JAUIMA010000048.1, read on the forward strand.
CCGCGCGGCCTCGAGATTGCCCCCCACGGCATAGATGTATCGCCCCAGGCGGCTGTAGTTCATGAGCACATAGGCGCCCGCATAAAAGAGCACCATGAGAAGGACCGACAGGGGAATGCCACCTACATCCTGATGGCCCAACCACGAGAACGAATCGGGGAGGCTGCCGAGGGCTTGTCCGCCGGTGGCCTTGTAGGCGAGTCCCCGGGCAATCAGCATGATGGCGAGGGTTACGATAAAGGCGGGAATCTGAAACACGGTCAACATCACGCCGGAAAAAAGTCCGATACCCCCGCAGAGCAGTATGGCCGCGCCGCAGGCACCCACCACGACGCCAAGCCCCACATCAGCCGGTGCACCTTCCCCGGCGGCCCAATGGATCAGCGCCGCAGCGGTGCACGCCGAGAGGGCGATGAGGCTGCCCACGGACAGGTCGATGCCCGCTGTGATGATGACCATGGTCATGCCGATGGCGATGAGGGCGATCACCACAATCTGCGTAGCCACGTTGAGCAGGTTACCCTGCGTCAGGAAAACGGGCCACGTCTCACCCGGCGGATGCACGAAGGGCACTTCGGCCAGGGCGGGATGTATTTTTGCCAGGTTTGCCGACAGAAACACATCACTCCCCGCCGCCTGGGGACCCGCAATGACTTGAGGGAGCGTCTGGCCATGTACCAGGGCCTCCAGGGAACGGCGTGCATCGGCGGGAGTCCCTTGGGTTTCCCCCAACACCACGCCGCCCTCCGCTTCGAGACGTTCCCGAAACGCGGATGCAAAGCCGGCCCCTTCCGCCGAATCGCGGGTCGCCAGCAAGACGGGCACACCGCTGCCGAAGTCCGCCACAATCTGTCGCGCCAGGGCGCGGGCCGCACCGCCATCCTCTGGATAGCCCACACGAATGGTGGCCATGCTGAAACCGGCACCCAGTGCCACCAGGACAAATATCATGCCGTAGTCGAGGGCCAATTGCTTATAGCGGGCCGGGGCAAGTCGTGCCATCGTGTTCACTGCCTTCCGCTTACTGGAGCGATGGATCGGCTTGGCCATCCGCCTGGCGATAGAGCTCCGCGGGGATGAGGCGCACAGGCTCGAAGGATTCGCCGGCGAAGTACTGGGCAATCATGTGTACGATTTCCTGGCCCATACGGTCGGGAAATTGGATGGGGTCGGCGTAAATCTTCCCCTCCTTGATTGCCTGTTTCCCGTCGGGCTGTCCGTCGAAACCGATAATCTTCACCTGGTCCGACTTTCCGGCTTTTTCGAGGGCGGCCAGGGCCCCCAACGCGCCGGGATCATTGATGGCAAAAAGCCCCGCCAGATTGGGGTGGGCCGTAATAATATCCTGCGTCGCTTTGAAGCCGGGGTCACGCTGTCCATCACAGGGCAGTCGTTTCACCACGGTGATTTTACCCGACGCACGGCCTTCGTTATGGGCGTTAATCACCTCATCGAAGCCCGCCACCCGCTTCACGCAGGAAGCCGCCGGATCATGGGTCAGGATGGCGATCTCGCCACCGCCTTCCCCCAAGGCCTCAATCATGGCCTCTCCGGCAAGTCGCCCACCCTGAAAATTGTCCGTGGCAATGTGTCCGGCGATCTTGACCCCATCCGCCGTACATTCCAGGTCACACGTAAAGACAGGAATTCCAGCGGCATTGGCTTCCTCGATGGCGGCGCCAATGGCTTCAGAGTCCGCCGGATTGAGCACGATAGCATCGACCTTACTCACCACGAAGTCCCGAATCTGGTCCATCTGCTTGGCCACGTCGGCTTCGGCGCTCACCACGCGCACCTGATAGTTGTGCTCCTTCGCCGCCGCCTGGATGTTCTCCGCGATAACTTCAAAGAAGGGATTGTTGGAGTTCATCTTCGAGTAGCCGATCACCTTGGCCGGTGCGGGGTCACCCGTTCCTTCCGCGCCGCGGTCCTCCCCCCCGCCTCCGCAACCCATCAATCCAACGGCCAGCACGGAACTCAACACCCAATTCGTGATCCGATTCATTGCGTTCTCCTTTGGCTACGGTGCGCACACCGACGCGATTGCTCTCTCAGTCATCCAGTATACGCATTGATGCCGTGATTGTTAACCTCGGGACTTCCTGTCATTTCTCCGCCTTCTCCCCCGCCTCTTCTACAAGGGGACGGAGCAATTCGCGAATCCTGTCGGCGCGGCGGCGCAAGTCTTCGCGATCGTTGGGCTCGTGGATACTCTCCTCGCCTTCCCGTTCGAGCATGGCGACATGGCGCAACACCGCCTCGGCATCGCTGGGTCGGCTACAGTGACGGGCCACTTCACCGAGGGCTTCCACGACGCGAATGAGAACGGCCGTATTCCCGCTACCATGCTGGCGGATTTGGTTGAATGCCGACTCAAGCAAGTCGGAGAAGGTCACCACCGGCATAACCACCCGCACGACGCCCTCTTCATCGCAAAATTCGGATTGCGGTATGGCGCAGGCGGCGATACGCCCCAGCGAAGCTCCCAGGCGGTCGATACAGTTGATGGCGGTAAAGGGATCGTTGATTCCAGCCGACAAGGCGCGCACGGCAAGCTCGACCAATTCGAGCAAGGCACACTCCACATCCTGTCGCGGCGTTCGGCGCGTACCGGTCACCGTCCATTGATTAATGGTGTCTTCCAGACTATCTGCATCGTCACACGGCCCACACACATCCGCAAGTCCGCTTCCCTCCGCCACGAATTGTCCCGGGTGTACGCAAAGGCGAATGACGACATCCACCTTTCGTGCCTCTTCGGCGATAGCCTCCAGATCAACACCTTGCAGATAGCCTTCCTGCCGGGAGCACAACACCGCAGATTTCTCGGGCAAGGCGTCGCACCGGTCAGGGGCCCCGCCGGACTGCTCTTCCTTCTCCACGGGATACAGGCGCCGAATTGAGGCATCGAGGTCCCGGGCCACGCGCAACACCACATTGGGCACCTGAATCAACTCGGATATGTCATTGATAAAATGAATGAGATAGAGGAGGTTGACCACCGCGGCAACAATGGCCGCATAGACGGAGAATCGGGGCACCACGGTCATGGAATCGGTCCCCCGTATCATGGAAAGCACGATGAGCGCATAGATGGCCGTGGCGACAAAAGTACCCAGAACGACTTGGGTCGACCGGTTGTTTAGGAAACTACGGAGCAAGCGGGGCCCGAACTGGGAGGTCGCAATACTCAAGGTCAGCATGGTCAGGGAGAAGACCAGGCTGATGACCGTGGTCATGACCCCGCTGATCGTTGACAAGATTGTGCGCGCGGAATCGGGACTCATGGTCATCCAGGGCGACGCCACATCGAGTTGATCGGCATAGCGTTGATCCAGCCAGGGAAAGAGGAAGGCAGCTATCAGGGACAGGAAGATGATGGCGGAAGGCACGAACCAGTAGCTGCCAACCATATGATCCCAGATATTGATCAACCGTGTTTTCATACCAAAGTCCTTGTGGGTGTGTTTGTTTTACTCAGGGCGTATGGAATTCATACGTCCGATCGTGCCACATCCGGGCCGCAATCCGCATTTCATCTCAAATTCGCACTACATACCGCATCTTTTCTCTTGGCATGGTGCTTGCAACTACTGAGGTATTGCAAGATGTGAAACAACCCAAAGGAGATTGTGCCATGAACACGGATATCCTCGAAGGCAATTGGAAACAGGTTAAGGGCCAGGTTCAGCAGAAGTGGGGCAAACTCACCGACGACGAATTGGACCAGATCGCGGGCCGACGGGAAGAACTCGTGGGTCGCATTCAGGAACGGTACGGCCAGGAAAAAGATGCGGTCCGCAAGGAAGTCAATGCCTTCCTCGACCAGTTATAAGGCGTATTTCGCGTGACCCCTTTTAGCGGAAGGGCCACTCGCTGACGAACATAGCCGCAGCAGGTAATCGCGGCTGCGCTGACTTCAGGATTCCGAATCGGGCCCTGGCCCACAACGAAATCCTGGAGTCAGCGCCTTTTTGTGTCTATCGGGCAGCGCAGACGTGACAGGAACGATGGCGCAACTTCCCCTTCTCCTGCCCCGGAAAGGCGACACGTGGGTTCTCCACAAGGATGCCTCCACCATGGAATGTTCTATTGGGGTCCATCACGAAGCGGTGCGCACGCGGTTCCGGGAAGGCCTGCCGGAAGACAGAAGTTCTTGGTATGTGGAGGCCCGCTTTTTACCTTGGGACTCAGGAGAGGGCAAATGAACGAGGACTACCGCGTGCTCACCTATGGACGCGGAATGTGCGACGATAGTATTTTCAGCCCATCCGCTGGGGCCAAAAGAAAAGCCTGCCCTGACTTGGGCCCAAGGGGGCACCCGGTCAAGGCAGGCGTTACTGGCGCTGCGCCAGGGAGCACGCGCTATTTCTTCAGTTCCTCGGCGAATCCCTCAAGGGCATCACCAATGTCTTCCATTTGCCTTCCGATTTCATCCGCAAGGGCATCGATGGAATCTTTGGAAGCGGACTTCAGTTCTTCAAAGCGCTTCTCGAGTGCCTTGCGGTCCGACTCTAACTTATCCCAGGCGGCGCGATCATCCGCTTCGGCCTTGTCGCCCAGGTCTTCCATGGAATTGCGCAAGTCCTCCAGATCTTCATCCAGCGCTTCCAACCGCTCGTTCAGTTTGTGCTGATTCGAGTTCTGGCCCTCTTGGAAGAAATCCTTGACTTCGTTTTTCACATCCTTCATTTCATCTTTTACGGCGTCGGCAAACTCACCGACCTCTTCACCTACCTTCGCGCCTTTTTCCCGAAGACTGTTTTCATCAGGAGCAGGCGTTTCCACGTCAGCAGGCAACGTTTCTTTCGGTGTCGTGGACACGGCTTCATTGGGTACGGGAACCGGAGCCGCGGCCGGGTCCGGGATGGGCTGACTTTCTTTGGAAGCGTTGTCGCAACCTGCACCCAACAGGGCCGCTGCTATCATCGTTGTCGCAATCAGGTTCGATTTCATGATGGAGTCTCCTTCTTTGTCATTACGGTGGGCACCAAACCCACCGCCACGCCTGTACGTTGTGGTAAGTGCAAGGAATGTACCAATCACATCGGGGCGTAAATTGCCCGGATCACCCCATTCCCCACGCCCTACCTCCGAGCAAGCGTATAGATGCTACACAGAGAGCACTTTTCTATACACAATGGAACCAGAGAAACGGGCTCTGCACACCGAAACCCCTGTTAACAGGGGCCGGAACCCGTTGGCACGGCGATTGCATTAAGGGTGGTACCGCCGCGTTACGGATAACGTGGCATCAACCTGAAAGGAATGTACGATGCTCTACTGGGCTGCAGTATTCTTGATTATTTCACTCGTCGCAGGATTGCTGGGATTCGGCGTTATTGCTTCCGCTTCTGCGGGGATAGCAAAGATCCTGTTTATTATTTTTCTGGTACTTTTCCTGGTCTTCCTCGTGCGGGGCACCATGGGACGAGGACCGGTCGCCTAGACACTGGCGTGGATTCTTGGAAGGAGAAACGCTGCGGTGCGCAGCTAGAAGGAGAACCTGATCATGCCAAACGACGAAGCCGCATTTGACCTTGTACGCCTCTTAATTGCGATCTTTATTCCGCCCTTGGGCGTGTTCCTTGAGGTGGGTATCGGACTGCAATTCTGGATCAACCTCATCTTGACCCTCTTGGGTTACATCCCCGGCATCATTCACGCCGTGTGGGTCATCTTGAGTCGATAACCCCTTGTCGTGCGGCCCCTTTCCCCCGGGCCGTAAGACCTATGGCACTGGCGGCTTCGTCCGCACTCCCCCGCGCCTCCCTCAACGCGGCGGGCCGTCAGTGCCGCTTTCTTGCTCCCTTTACGGCGTGCCGACTTCCGCATCACCCCAACGCAACAACTTATCGTACAGGGCTTTTCGACTCACTTTCAGTCGTTTTGCAGCTTCGGTTTTATTGTGTTGGCACTCTTCCAGTGTTTTCAACGTGTACAACCGCTGCACTTCCTCCAGGGAAGCCCCTTTGGGAATCAGGAAGCCGTCGGAAGACGAATGCGCGGACTCGATTTCGGGGGCAACTGGAGGCGCTGTTTCTACCGTGGATGATGCTGGCAGCCTGCCCTGGTCCCTTTCCGGGGGCGTAAGGAACTCCAGTTCGATATCACTGGCGGAGTCAATGCCAAGAATATTCGACGGAATATGATGGATCTCGATATCCCCTTTTCCGGCGGTGACGGTGGCCTGGGCCAACACGTTTTTCAGCTCCCGCAGATTGCCGGGCCACTCATAATCCTGCAACGCGCGAAGCGCTTCGTCTGAAATGCCCGTAATGTCGAAACTGTAATAGGCGTTGATCGTGCGGATAAAGTGGCGGCACAACATAGGAATGTCATCGGGACGATGACGCAGTGGAGGAAGCTTCACACACAGCACCCGGAGCCGATACAAGAGATCATCCCGAAAGCGCCCCTCCTTGACGGCCTTTTCCAGGTCCTCATTGGTCGCTGCGATGATGCGTACATCGGTAGGCACATCACGCTTACCACCAAGGGGCCGGATCTTACCGTCTTCCAGGGCCCGAAGCAGCGCCACTTGCGTCCGCATTTCCATGGTCCCGATTTCATCGAGGAAGAGGGTGCCGCCATTGGCCTCGCGGAAGAGACCTTTCTTATTTTCATTGGCCCCCGTGAACGAACCCTTGGCGTGCCCGAAGAGTTCACTGGCCACCAACTCGGGCGCCATGGCCCCGGCGTTGAAGGCCACATAGGGTGCGGCACTGCGTCCGCTCCGCACGTGGACTTCTTTGGCGGCAATCTCTTTGCCACATCCCGTTTCCCCAAAAAGAAGAATCGGCATGTCCACCGCAGCCGCCTTACGGAGGTGGGAGTAGACCCTCCGCATCTTGCGGCTACCGCCCACCATCTTCCCGAATCGAACAATCTTCGTCGGTGCCATATCTGTCGTTCCATACCGAATCAAATCGGTCACTGAAGCATGCCATGTACATTCCCATCCAACGGGGAACCCCGCGTTGAATCGACTGTGGTGATGGCATGCAACACGGCATCATCGCGAAATGACGCGCCCTGCGGTGGAATGATGCCGCTAAGTATAGCGGCATTCCACCAAGGCAACATGAATCTAGCCGAAATGGAACGTGGAATACAAGGCGGAGGAAACGGTCTTCGCGCCCAATATGAGAGACGATGACGTCGATTTCCACAGTGGCCACTGGCACGACGAAACGACACCCGGTAGACGCTGACGAACTTCGCCCCCGGGCAATCAACTTACTGGATCAGGTGCTTGTCATCGCCCCAACGGACCAGTTTGTCGTAGAGCGCCTTGCGACTTACGTTGAGGAGTTTTGCCGCCTGCGTCTTGTTGTTGCCGCAACTCTGCAAGGTCTTTAAGGTAAAAGCCCGCTGCACGTCTTCCAGGGTCGTTCCGACCGGAATAAACAGGCCGTCTTCTACAGTCTTCGGCAGGGCCGGGGCACCGTCTTCTCCTTCGCCTGCCGGTGGAAAAGCGGTCGTTACCGGTGCCGACGCTGCGGAAGGGCTGGGCGGCGGCACCGAATCCACCAGCGCGGCCTCGGGCAATACATCGGTTCCCGTGGCCGGGGCCACGGAAGAAAGGGGTGCGGGAGTGGCATCGGTAAACAGCGGTTCCGGCTCAATATCACTGATCGAGACCGTGCCAGCTACCATGCTGGGCAGGTGCTCCAGTTGGATTTCGCCCTCTACAGCGGTCACGGTGGACTGGGCCAGCACGTTTTTCAGCTCACGCAAATTGCCCGGCCACTCGTATTCCTGGAGGGCCTGCATAGCTTCATCCGATATCCCTTGGATATTGAAATGGTATTCCTTGTTGATGGACCGCAAGAAATCACTGCAGAGCATGGGTATGTCATCGGGACGATGGCGCAATGCGGGCAATTTGATACAAAGTACCCGGAGGCGGTACAGCAGGTCGTCACGAAATCGCCCTTCCCGCACCGCCTGATCAAGATTCTCGTTGGTGGCCGCCACCAGGCGAAAGTCGGTCGCCACATCGCGCTTCGCACCAATCGGGCGGATCTTTCCAGCATCCAGTGCGCGCAAGAGCGATACCTGCATCCGGGCATCCATGGTACCGATCTCATCGAGAAAAAGGGTGCCCCCGTTGGCCTCGCAGAAACGCCCCACCTTGTTCTCGGTCGCTCCGGTAAACGATCCTTTCCGGTGCCCGAAAAGCTCGCTGGCCACCAGCTCGGGTGCTACTGCGCCCGTGTTGAAGGCAATGTAGGGCTTGTCCCGACGCTCGCTACGCATGTGGAGTTCGCGGGCGACGAGCCCTTTGCCGGAGCCGGTCTCACCAATAATCAGGACCGGCATATCAACGGCCGCCCCTTTTCGAATCATGGAAAACACCCGACGCATCCGACGGCTTCCACCGACCATACAGCCGAAACGCTTTACTTTGGATGGTTCAATCATTCTCATTTCCGATTCGTAAAGTCGCGCGTTTCCGCAGACGAAAGCTCCTTTGCCCAACGATGTGGCGTGGTTTGTCGACCTGAAAGGGCGCCACCACCCGGGTACTCCTGCTATGAGATACCCATCCTGACCGTTGGGACACCAGTATACCCGAAGTTAAGGTACCATTACCTGTTTATGGCGTGCTACCCACGCTGCGTGAGGACGCACACCCTTGATGACACTTGCCTTCCAGCGAGAAGCTTGCTTTAATCAGCACAGCCGATATGCCTCAGATTTCCTGAAGCATGAACCTGATGGATTTCAACATGACTCTTTTTCTGCGCGTTGCGCTGCTCTTGTCTGTGCTACTTTCCGGGGGAGCCCAGTCCCAATCGCTGTCAGTCCCCCTTTCACCAGAGGCCCGCAATCTCCTACAAGCCTTTTATGACTACGAGCCCCAGATCCCCCTCGAAGCACGGGTGGTGGAGCGCAAGGAAGAGCGCACTTCAGTCCGCGAGAAAGTAATCTTCCGAGGCGTCCGGGGTGCATTGGTACCGGGTTATCTGGAGCTTCCCCAGTCAGGAGAGGGGCCCTTTCCCTGTGTCTTGCTGATGCATGGCTGGTCGGGGGCCAAAGATCGATGGTGGCGGGATGGCGGTTATATCCATGGGGGTGAAACCCGCAAGGCCCTGCTGGAAGCCGGCTTCGCCGTGTTCGCCCTCGACGCCCAGGCCCATGGCGATCGCATCGCGGAAAACGACTACGCGGTCGTTAATGACTACAACCCACCCGGTGCGCCGCCCCGCAAGAACTACTTCACGCTCCGGGACATCATCACCCAGACCATCCGCGATTACCGCCGGGGCATTGACTACCTTGAGACCCGCCCGGACATCGATGTGAAGCGCCTCGGTATCGTGGGTTATAGCATGGGCGGCTTCCATGCCGTCTCCCTCACGTCCGTCGAACCCCGCATCAAGGCCGCCGTCGGTTGCGTTGTTCCCGTCTCCTGGCGGGAGGACCCGATCCTCGACCCCGCCAACTACGTGGCTGGCATCGGCGAACGCCCCTTCCTCCTCCTCCAGGGCAAGACTGACGGCCTTTGCAATGAGGAGCAGGCCAAGGCCCTCTACACCCACTTCAACCCGGAAAGCGCCCGGCTCATACTCTACGATTCGGGCCACAAACTCCCTGCTGCGTGGGTTGCGGACGCGACTCCGTGGCTGACGGAGCGCTTGTAGGCCAACGCTACACCTTCCCGAAACGTGCCGCACGATCTCTTCAGGGCGAGTGTCAACGAGCCCTAGAGAGTTCGTGCGAATCACCGGGGCTTCACCGCTCGTTCCCACGGTCCCCGTCGGGTGGACCACCCAGCTACTCAAAGCGTTGCTCTCGGAAATACTTGTGTAACGAGTTTAAGGTCCACTCATGCTAAATCAGCATGAATTAGTATGAAATTATCATTTCCTAAAGCATTGCAAAATATAACCTTAGGGAAATACCATCCCGTTGTGCGCCTGATTCTCCCTCCAGCCATGATGCTGCTGAGCTGCCAATACTAATCTCATACTAACTTATGTCAATTTAGTACTTGACACCCCCCTCGAGGTCAAATATACTAAATTGACATAAGTTAGTATGAGATTGACATATTGTATGCAATTGATACCAAAGGCGTTACCCTATGGCCATACCCGCAGCAGCCCCAACCTTTGGCGAATTGATTCGTGCACTGGACGAGGGAAACAAGCAATTTAAGGCCATGGAGCAGATTACCAGCCCCACCGACAACGGGAAATACAGGCACTGGGACACGATTCGTCGTATGCAGCCCCCCGAAGGGCTCACCCACGAGGGCTGGTGGCTGGGGCTAAAATTCCGCCGAAGCGCATCGGCCAAACACCTCTCCTTTCTAGCGAAAGACGGAACCCCCTTCCAATTCTCCATAGTCGACCCCATTCCGGAGAAGCTGCACGCCCTCGATCTGTCGAGTGGCGGTGTAATCGGCTCCGCACCCAAGGTACTGAACGCCGACACCCGGGACCGCTACTACATCAGTTCGCTCATGGAAGAAGCCATCACGTCCAGCCAACTTGAGGGCGCGGCGACCACGACCCAGGTGGCCCGAGACATGTTGAGCAATGACCGCGCCCCCCGCAACCGTGACGAACAAATGATCTTCAATAACTACATCACCATGCGGAAGATCGGGGAGGAAAGGGACGCACCGCTCACCATGGATCGCGTCTTCGAGATCCACCGGCTCATTACACAGGACACCCTGGACAATCCAGGCGCCGCCGGGCGCTTTCGAACGGATGAGGACGGATCAGTCTACGTCCACGACCGGATGACGGGCGAAATCCAACACCGCCCCCCGGATGCAGCTACGCTGAACGGCCGGATTCAATTGCTCTGCAAGTTTGCCAACGGGCAAGGGGAAGAGGGTTTTGTCCATCCGGTGCTGCGGGCGATAATTGTCCATTTCATGCTGGCCTACGACCATCCCTTTGTCGATGGGAACGGGCGTACGGCTCGGGCCTTGTTCTACTGGACCATGTTGCATCACGGCTACTGGCTCTTCGAATTCTTAACGATTTCTCCCCTGCTGAAAAAATCTCCAGGACGATACGCCCGAGCCTTCCTGTATACGGAGACAGACGAAAACGACCTGACCTATTTCATCCTGCACCAGTTGGATGTCATCAGTAAGGCCCGGGGTGCGCTGGACGCGTACATCGCGCGAAAAACGCGCCAGCAGGGCGTAGTGGACATGAAACTCCGGGGCCAGGTTCGATTGAACCACCGGCAGGTTGCCCTGTTAAGTCATGCCGTCCGTCACCCCACCCACCGCTACAACATCACTTCGCACCAGACACGCCACGGTGTAGCCTACCAAACAGCCCGAACGGATCTTTTCGGCCTTCATGACAAGGGGCTCATAACACGCTCCAAAATCGGCAAGACCTACTTTTTCAACCCCGTCGCAAATCTCGAGAAAGCCCTCGAAGAACTTGGTGCAGCGGGCGGGTGAGACACTCGCTTCCAGTCCTCTTATCAATCCAATTCGGGTTCATCCGGTTTGAGAAGACATTCGCCTTGAAAGCTCACGCAACCGGAGTCAAGGCCTTACGAATTGGAGTTCATTGTTTGTTGGCCTGAAAGGCGCCTGCAGTTCAAAAGCCCAGGGCTAAAAGCTGTCGTGCCCCTTCGGGGCGGCGCGCGCCAACCGAAAGCCTATGACCGCTCCGATATCATCCATGAAAAAATGTAAACTGGGGCCCATCCAGCTTGGTGGACATCGGTTTCGCATCGGCGGGGCAATAGGCACACACGCCCAGGCGGGTTTCTACAAATGTATGCTCTAATCGGATAAACCCCAATTTGTTCCCAACTCCACTACAAACCGACATTGTGGCCATCGCGGAGAACAAGCAGTCTTCGGCGCGTGCCGACGTGCCATGGGGAGTTCGTGCGATTCTTTTGGAAGCTCACCGCTCGTTCCCCGGTCCCCGGTCCCTCGTCGGATGGACCACCGAGCACTTCACAACGATCTTCCCGGTGGACCGAAATCGTAGTGCCTTACATCGGTGGACCCGTATAACGCGCCTTAAACACCATGGCAGATAGGCTTCTCATGCTAATTTAGCATGAATTAGCATTTTGTAAACCATGGAACTACCACCACTTGGCCGCAGTACCCCCAATACCGGAACGCAATTTGACCTCACGGAACCCATGTTGTTATAGTGGCTAAACAAAAGTTTCTTTACTTATCCCTCTTTGTCGCTTTGGAAACCCATCATGCTGTTGCACCCGAAAATCTATTCCGCTTCCCTGCTCCTCGCCCTTAGCCTCCTCGCCGGTTGTGCCACCACTTCGACCCATCGCCCTGAAACGGAAGCTGCCGCAGAAGCGGAGCCTCCGGCACCCGCAGAAATGGTACTCGTTGCAGCAGACAATGCACCGCTCAGCTGGGATGCCCTGGTGGCCCAGGCAGCGGCGGCGGATGTCATTATTCTCGGTGAACAGCATGACGACCTCGCCGGCCATCGTTTTCAGACGGCCCTGGTGACGGCCCTTCTCGCGCAGCATCCGGTGGCCGTCTGCCTGGAGATGTTTGAGCGAAATGAACAGCCCCTCGTCGATGCGTACCTGGCCGATACCATCGCCCCGAAGACGCTGGTGGAAACGACCGATTCGAAGGACTGGGGTGCGAAGGGAAGGTGGGATGACTTCTATCAGCCTACGGTCGACGCGGCCAAGGCAGCCAAGGCACCGGTCATCGCGGCGAACGCACCCCGGCGTTTCACCCGCCTCGCACGCCTGGAAGGCTTTGAGGGTCTGGCCCGGTTTTCGGAATTTTATGCGGACCAGTTCGTCGTGCCGACGCCTATTGCGCAACAGGACTATGCGGAGCGCTTCAAGGATACCATGCGCCACCACAGTGCACCGCCCGCCCCGAAGAAAGGTACCAAGAAGTCCGCGAAAAGCACGGAGTCCATGGGTGGCATGCCGCCTCTGAGCGAAGAAAAACTGGAAACTTTTTTCCAGGCACAGCAGGTCTGGGATGCCACCATGGCGGACTCGGTGCTCCGCGCCCAGGCCGCCCACGGGAAGGCAATTTTGCTGATCGGTCAATTTCACACCGATCACCAGGGCGGCACCCTGCTCCGCATGAAAGCTGCCGCGCCGGATCTCAACTACTTCACCATCAGCGTCCAGAAGGCGGAAAGCGATACGTTGCGGGAAGAGGACGAAGGGCGCGCCGACGTGGTGGTCTATCGCCCCATCTCGAAGTAGACGTCCCCACCCAGTTTGTCCCTATACCGTCGTCACCCCGCCCACCGCTATAACATCGTATCCCACCAGACACGCCACGGCGTCGCCTACCAGACGGCCCGAACGGACCTCTTGGGACTTCAAGACAAGGGGCTCATAATCGGGGCAAAGGTCGGAAAAACCTTCTATTTCACCCCCATCGCAAATTTCGAGAAGGCCCTCGAAGAACTCGGCGCGGCGGACGGGTGAGGCACCCGTTCCCCGCCCTCTTGTCAATCCAATTCGGTTCCCAACTCCACGACAGACCGACATCGCAGCCAGCGATACAGTACGACCCCCACGACAACAACCACTATCGCAACCGGCGCACTGACCATCAATGACCGCAGAGACCCGCCTTCCGTGTCTGGCACCAACCCCAGTTGCCTGGCTATAAAAACACAGAACAGACACAAGAGGACCCACAGCACACCCGCCGCACACAAATCCACACGAAGAAGGGTATGAATATAGTCCCGAGCAATGTTCGCTTGCTGTGCTGCCCACACCTCGGGCCACCAACGTTCGCACACGGGTGCCCAGACACTCCCGAGTCCTTTCAGCAGACCGAGATTCGCGGTGCGGCCATCGCGCAGCACGAGTTGGTTGCGCCGGGGATAGCAACGCACGCAATCCCGCCGCTTCACATACAGCGCCGGTCTGCCCGGTATGCAAATGGCCATACTGCGGCTATTCACTATGTAGCAAGTCCAAGCCCTCCGGCGAACGACGCCATTCAGAAGTCGGACAAGTACCCAGAAGAGTAGCACCAGGAATGGCGCGCTCAGGAGCCCCACGATGGCCCCTATGGGCCCGTCCAACGGGACACCATCCTGCCGGAGAAGCCTGGGGACGAGTACAGCGAAAAACCACAGTCCCAGGCTCCCGAACATCGCCCCCGCGATCAATGGCCCGAGCACACTCCCTGAGGTTGGCACCTGTTGGGGAAAACGCGCAACACCGCCCGCAACTGGCGTCAACACATCCGCCCCTCTCCCAGAATCTTTCTCGATCATCCTACCTCCAAACCACTACAAACTATTCCGCCTACGGCGGACACTGCGCGCCCATTGAGTTTTTCAGCCTTGGATAGGCAGCCAGCAAATGATCGGGCAATTCATACTTCACCCCACCCATCGCCATGTGAATCTCCAGGGCGTTCGCCACGGCCTGTCCTTGAAAGTGATTGTTGGTCACTACGTAGACTTTCTCCGCCTTTTGTCGCATGGATCGCAATTTCGCGAGCCAAGGCTTCAACTCGTCTTCGCTGTAGAGATAGTCGTAACGCTCGTTCTGTCCCGCATCTTCGCGAAACCAGTTGTCGTAATTGCGCCCATGAAAGCGCACATAGGCCACGGGCGCCGTGACATGTTCACTCGGCTCGATGGAATCCTTGAAAAGGGGCTGGTCGATGTTGCAGAAGGCGATACCCCGCTCCCGTAACCCACTGTAGACTTCCGGCAGATCCCAGGTGCTGTGGCGCAGTTCTACCACCAGGGGATAGTCTGAAAACGCGTCGACCACCTTGCCCAGCCAAAGGCGATTTTCCGGGGTGCGGCGATAGCTCCAGGGAAACTGCACGAGCACGGCGCCAAGACGGCCCCCCTCTTTGAGCGGCGCGATACCATCGCGGTATTGGGCAATCTCCGACGGGCCCGGCCAGGAGTCCCGATGGTGGGTAAAGCGTTCCCAGAGTTTCGCGGTGAACAGGAAGTCCTCCCGCTCGGCCACCCGCTTCACCCAGGACTCGGCATGTTTGGGGCTCGGTGGTCGGTAGAAACTGGAGTTGATCTCCACCGTGTTAAACCACCGCTGCAAACAATCGAGGGCATGGAAGGTACGTCCCCGTTTGGCGGGGTACACAATGCCATTCCAATCGGCATAAGACCAGCCTGCGGTCCCGATGTAAAGTTTTCCCAGTGTCAAGAGGCGTGGCCTCCCTTCTGCGCTCAGTATAACGCGCTCGCCCTGCTGGAAAAATAAAACCCATTCCTAATCGCAATAATATAGGGGGCGCGTAGTATTTCCTCAGCCGGTGGGAAAGACTCCGCCCGGAAAATTAATACCGCCCTAACAGAATCTGCACATCCACCGGGTATCATTCCCGTGACCAAGATAGACAAGAAAAAGAAAAACACGACGGGGCGACCGAAAGCGGTCGTGCGGACACGACCCACCGCCCCAGAAAGGAATACCATGAAACACGGTTTTCTCATCGACATGGATGGGGTTATCTACCGGGGCAATGAAATGATTCAGGGGGCCGTCGAATTCGTCGCTGCCCTCCGCGCCCGCAAAATCCCCTTCCTCTTCCTCACCAACAACAGCCAACGCACCCGCCGCGATATGGCCATCAAACTCCGTCGGCGCGACTTTGATGTGGACGAAAAACACATCTTTACCTGCGGCATGGCCACGGCCCAATTCCTGGCCCAACAGAAACCCCATGGCACGGCCTTCGTCATCGGCGAGGGGGGCCTTCTCAATGCCCTCCACGACAGTGGCTACGCCATCGTGGATCACGATCCCGATTACGTGGTGGTGGGTGAAGGACGGACGCTCAACCTCGAATTAGTCGAGCAGGCGGTCAACTACATCCAGGGCGGTGCGAAACTTATCGCCACCAACCTGGACACCAGCTGCCCCACGCCCACGGGCATCCGCCCGGGCTGTGGCGCGACGGTCGCTATGCTGGAAGCCGCGACGGGCGTGAAGGCCTTCAGCGTGGGCAAACCCAGCTCTATCATGATGCGGGCGGCACGGAAAGAACTCGGGCTGTCGGCAGGCGAAACCACCATGATCGGGGACACCATGGAGACCGACATTCTCGGCGGGGTGAACATGGGCTACCGCACCATCCTCGTCCTGTCGGGCGGCACCAACCGGGAAGACCTCAAGCACTTTGGTTACAAGCCCGACCTGGTGGTGAATTCCATTGCGGACCTGTACAACCAGGATTTTCTCCAGGAAAGTGTCAACGGCGAATTCGCCCTGACGGCATAGGCCACACACCTTAAAAACCAAACACCCCCGCCCGCAGATGGATGCCGGTGGGGGTGTTTTTTCTGCAAGCTCCACGTGCCACCCGTCTCCACCCGAGGGTGCCACCCTTACAGACGCGAGGTACGAGCGGCTTTACGGGTGCAAGGCCACCACGGCAGACCTGAGCTGAACTGCAAACGTCGGCGGAGAAAAACACTGCCGCGTCGCTGACCGCCTTACCGAATGGAGCTATCTTCCGCGCACCCGCACCCGTAAGCTCCCCCGCTTCGCTCCTCCGCGTAAGGGTGGCACCCTTGGAGATTCTTGGGTCGAACCCAAGACTCCCATCTAATCTCCCTTATCACCACCCGAGGGTGGCAGACTCAACGCTAAATTCTAGATTTCACCAACCCATGCCGCCGCGGCTTCTCGTGCCGCCGCCACATCGTCCCCTTCGTAGAACCAGACACGGCCTTTGACGTGGTGTCGCTCGCCCGGCTTGGCGTCGGGGAATTTCGGGTCCGCATGGGCACAGGGACAGCCCTTGTTGCCCCAGCAGCGGTTGATGTATTGGAAGGCGATCAGAATAGCGCGCGTACCGTCTTCACTGCGGACCACGGTAACGGGCTGCTCG
>JAUIMA010000616.1 GCA_030432675.1 Candidatus Hydrogenedentota bacterium
AATCTCTATAGCTGTACCCCCACCGGAAAATCCCTCAAGCGCCATACCCACGGCGAAGAGTTTTACGCCCGGGGTGCCACGACCGATGGCACCCGCGTGGTTTACCATGCCGGGGCCAATTGTTACTGTTACGATCCCAGGACCAATACGTCGGAATGCCTGGATATTCGCATGCCGAGTCCGCAGGTGCAACGGCGACAGCGCTTCGTGCCCGCGGCAAATAATCTGCAGGGTTATACCCTGCGGCCCGACGGGAAGGCCCTGGCCATAACGGCCCGTGGCAAGCTCTTCACCCTGAGTAACTGGGAAGGCCCCGTAATGCCGCAGGAGTCGGAATCTGGCGGTCGCGCCCGTTTGTCGACGTGGTTGAATGATGGCAAGCGGATGATCACCGTTTCCGATGGCAGCGGAGAAGAGCGCCTCCAGGTCGTCGACACGACCGGTCAAAAAAAGACGAAGACGTTAGGCCGCATTGACGTAGGGCATGTCATGGGCGTGGCCGCTTCGCCGAAAGATGATTTGGTGGCGGTGCGCAATCACCGCTTCGAGTTGATCCTGGCCGACCTGAAAAAAGGCACGGGGAAGACCATCGAGCAAAGTGATTATGCGCCAGTGACGGGGGCCGTGTGGTCTCCCGATGGACAATGGATTGCCTACTCGGTGGCCCCTACGTCGCGCACCCGCATAATTCGTTTATATCACGTCACCACGGGGAAGAAACATGACGTGACCCGTCCTGAGTTCAATGATGTGGCGCCCTCCTGGGATCCGGAAGGCAAGTACCTCTATTTTATTTCCTACCGTGTGTATAACCCCGTCTACGATGCCCTTCATTTTGACCTGGGTTTTCCCCAGGCCATGCAGCTCATGGTGGTGCCCTTGCGCAACGATGTGCCCAGTCCCTTCGTGCCACGGCCGGAATCGGAAATGCCTCCGGCAACGGGAAAAGACAAAAAGAAAAAAGAGAAGGAGAAAACGCCCGCCCTCAAGATTGATGTGGCCGATCTCCCCGGGCGCGTGTTGTCCTTTCCCAAGGCCGCGGGCCGCTACGGACGCATCGTGGGTGTTAAGGGCAAGATTCTCTATAGCCAGTATCACGTAAAAGGGTCCCTGGCGACCCATGGCACGAATCCGCAGTCCAGCGGTGGCACCCTGTATGCCTACGATTTGACGACCATGAAAGAGGATAATCTGGTGTCGGGTGTAGACAGCTTTTCCGTTTCGCGGGATCGCAGCACCCTGCTGTATCGCACGGGGAAGCGGCTCCGGGTTATCAAAGCGGGGGATAAGCCCTCGGATGCGAAGAGTAACGGGCTGGTGAAAGATGGTGGCCGGGCTTCGGGTTGGATCAACCTGGACCGGGTCCGCGTATCGGTAGATCCGCCTTCCGAGTGGCGTCAGATGTTGCGGGAGGCCTGGCGTCTCCAGCGCGACTATTTCTGGGATGAGAATATGTCCGGTGTCGATTGGGCCCACGTCTACGAGCGCTATGTGCCCTTATTGGACCGGGTGGCCTGTCGCAGTGAGTTGTCAGACTTGATGTGGGAGATGCAGGGGGAACTGGGCACGTCGCATGCCTACGAAATGGGCGGCGATTACCGCCAGGTGCCCCGCACGCCACTGGGCAAGCTGGGGGCATCACTTCAGTGGTATGGGAAAGCCAAGGGGTACCGGGTCGGAGCGATTGTGGCGGGCGACTCGTGGGACGAGCATCAGCGTTCTCCCTTGTGCGCGCCGGGGGTCAACGTGGGTGAGGGGGATGTGATTACGGCTATCAATGGCCTATCCCTTACGCGGGCGTTTACGCCGGGCCAGGCGCTGGTAAACCTGGGGGGACAGGAAGTGGCACTACAGGTCACGCCGAAGAAAGGCAAGGCACGGGAGGTGGTGGTAACGACGCTCTTCAGCGAGAGCGGCTTGCGCTATCGTGCCTGGGTGAATCGCAATCGGGAAGAGGTCCATCGTCGCAGCAAGGGACAAGTGGGCTATGTGCACATTCCGAATATGGGTGCCCAGGGCTACGCCGAATTTCATCGGGGCTGGCTGCCGGAACTGCACTATCCCGCGCTCATCATTGACGTGCGTTACAACGGCGGGGGCCATGTGTCTCAGTTGTTGTTGGAGAAGCTCGCGCGGAAGCGGCTGGGCTATGACGTGTCCCGTTGGCACACCCCCGAGGCCTATCCCCGGGAATCGGTCCTGGGGCCCATGGTGGCACTGACCAATGAGAACGCGGGATCGGATGGCGATATTTTTTCGCACTGTTTCAAGCGGATGAATCTGGGGCCCTTGATCGGAACCCGTACCTGGGGCGGCGTCATTGGTATCAATCCGAGTACGGAGCTGGTGGACGGAAGTGTCACGACCCAGCCGGAGTATTCCTTCTGGTTTGATGATGTGGCGTGGGGCGTGGAGAACTATGGCACGGATCCTGATGTGGAAGTGTTTATCGCGCCGCAGGATTACAAGGCCGGGAAGGACCCGCAGTTGCAGGCCGGGCTGGACAGGGTGTTGGAGATGATGAAGGAGAATCCGCCAGCGTTGCCGGAGTTCCACGCACGACCGTCGTTGAAGTTGCCGAAACTGCCCAAGGGGTGACGGGGACTGCACCGACGTAGCCGACAGGATGGCTGAGATATTCGTGTGGGCGAGAAGAGGCAATTTGAAACGGAGGTATGGCTTGGACGTCGGGGCCGTCCCCCTTTTGTGTTGCCTTGCTCATCGAGACGGCACCCATAAGGCCGCTCGTACCTCGTGTCCGTATAGGTGGCACCCTTTGAAGGGCGTATCGCTGTAGGTGTAGAGGGGCGTAATCACGTGAGCGTGCTGGCGAACGTAAACTGCGTGGGTTGGAGAACAAAACACCAACGCGGCAACTTGTCCCGGAAGTGTCCGTTGGCTTTAGACAGGCGGGACGCCTATCCCACGGTGGGGCGACGCTTTGGAGTGTGGCAGCTTGCTGCTACTTTATTGAGGGAGCTTGCTCCCGGCGTCCGGTACCCGTCTCTCTGCCGAGTTAGTTGGTGTAACACCGCAAGCAAGCTTGCTTATAGATAGCGCAAGCAAGCTTACGCACTCCACGGGATGGACGTGGCCGGCGCGGCGGGGTGCCGCCTTAGCTTTTGGGTGGGCGAGTTTGTAGAATGACGGTTTCATTTAAGTCGGAATAGGGCGTGCCTGGAGTTGGAATGCGAGAACGTGTAAGAAATCTGTGTGTGCCAGTCTTGCTGGGCGTGTTGGCAGGGTGCGGGGAAGGGCCGGTGACTTCGCTGGCGCCGGAGAAGCCTGTGGAAGCGGTGGTTCCTGCGCCCTTGAAACCGGATGCCACACCTGCCGAGGCCGAAACGCTCCCGGTCGCGACGTCTCCCGGTTTGCCGACCTTCGTGAAAGACGTGAGTTGTCGGGAGTGTCACGAGTCCCAGTTCATTGACTGGCTGGGGTCCCATCATGAGCGGGCCATGGACCACGCGACGGCGGAGACGGTGCGGGCAGATTTTGACGATACGACCTTTGAGCACTTCGACG
>JAUIMA010000617.1 GCA_030432675.1 Candidatus Hydrogenedentota bacterium
TGGTTCATCGACGCCGGTGTAAGAAATTTTTATTCGGTGTCCATCTCCGGGTATCACATTGCCGAGGCCGGGGCCAATCCTGTCACCCAACTCGCGTTCACCCTGGCCAATGGGTTCACTTACGTAGAGCACTATCTGGCCCGGGGAATGGCAATTGATGATTTCGCGCCGAATCTCTCGTTCTTTTTCTCCTGCGGGATGGACCCGGAATATGCCGTACTGAATCGGGTGGCCCGCCGCATATGGGCTGTCGCGATGAAATATCGTTACGGTGCAGGAGAGCGTTCGCAGAAATTGAAAGCCCACATTCAAACGAGTGGTCGTTCATTACATGCCCAGGAGGTAGATTTCAACGACATCCGGACCACCCTCGAAGCCCTCACGGCCTACTACGATCAATGTAATTCGCTGCACACCAATGCCTACGACGAAGCGATAACCACACCAACAGCCAACAGCGTCCGCCGGGCCGTTGCGATCCAGCTCATCGTTCAGCGGGAACATGGATTGTCCATGGCGGAAAATCCGATGCAGGGAAGTTTTCTCCTGTCTGAGCTGACAGACCTCGTCGAAGAAGCCGTGCTCTGCGAGTTTGAGCGGCTCAGCGAGCGGGGTGGCGTCTTGGGAGCGATGGAGCGGGGATACCAGCGTGCGAAGATTCAGGAGGAGTCTCTCCATTACGAACGGCGGAAAAGCGATGGCACCTATCCGATTGTGGGGGTAAACACCTACGTCAATCCCGATGCGGATCACCGTGCCGCCATGGCTGCCTTGGAGCTGCGTCGGGGGACAGGCGACGAGCAGCGTGCCCAGCTGGACCGACTGGCTTCCTTCCAGGGCCGGAATCGTGACCGGGCGGACGCGGCGTGCCGCCATTTGAAACAGGTATGTCGGGAGGGGGGAAACACGTTTGAGGCCCTGATGATGGCGACCCGGGTATGTTCACTGGGACAGATTACCCAGGCGCTATTTGAGGTGGGAGGGGCTTACCGACGAAATATGTAGGACTTGTGGCACTTTTCCTGCACCATCTCTCCACGGACAAGGTAAAAACTTGACATTTCCGTCACTATTCTTTATTTTGAATGGCGTCAGGCTGGGTTTTTGCCCTTGGAAGAGCCCCTGTAGTGTAAGAGACGTCGCGTAAATGACGGGAGATATGGTCGATGTGGTTCAGTTCCGATCCGTCACGTCATTTCAGGCCCGCGTTCCGGTCCGTCGTACTCGCGGGCATCCTGTTTCTCGCTGCGCCCCTGATTTCCGCCAATGAGCCCGTTGTTCTCGTCCGTCCCCATGGGGACAATGTAATCTACCTCGGAAGCGAAACTCCTTGGTCGTCGGAAAAAGGGGCTTTGACGGAGCGGTTTGAAGCCGCCGGCATGACCTTTAACATCACTTACGAAGACATGGGGGTGGGTTTTACCGATCCCGATACAGGTGCGGCAGTACGTGACCGACTGAAAGACGTGCTGGCCTATGTGGCGGAAACCATCAATTACTCCGGACGTACCTTGGATATTCAGGTCACGGAAAGTGAGTTCGACGGCGGTGGTGCCTTAGCCTCTGCCGGTACATTCTACCCCATGACCCCCGGATTCCACCCGGGGAGCACCCTTCGTCGTCTTAATACGGGGCTCAAACCGTTTATCGGCTTTCCCGAGATTTCCATTACCGTGGATAAGGGCTTTGCCTGGAACGTGGGCGCTGGAGACCCCGCTCCCGGCACCGCCGACTTTTTCAGTGTGCTACTCCACGAAATGACCCATGGGCTTGGATTTACCTCCCTGGTCGATGCGGACGGCAGCAGCACCATCTCACCCAATGTATATACCGTGTATGACCGCTTCCTGACTGATGGTACAGACGGTTCCGCCTTGTTCAGTAGCGGCCCCGTGCCCACTTTCCAAGCCAACGTATCGAGTTTGACCAGTGAAGACGTTTGGTTTGGCGGGCCCCAGGCACGCGCGCGCTATACCGTTGATGCGCCGATTCCCGTGCATGCGCCCAATCCCTACCAACCGGGCAGCAGCATAAGCCACTGGGACGTAAATTTCTTACAGAGTCCTTCGGTAATGACCCATGCGCTCCAATTAGGAACAGCACAGCGGGAGTACGCCGGAGTGGACCTCGGTACCCTGATTGATCTCGGGTATAATCGAATTGTTGGCGCGCCGGCCACGGGAATTCCCGGGTGTGCGGCGCTCAAGTCTGGACCTGCTCCGTTACGTTCAGCCGGCGGAGATGTACTCTTTATAGTGCTGTCTGGGTTACTCACTTGGTATTTGGGAGCTCTGAAACCCGGTGGTGTTATCAAATCACGCCTGTGAAGGAATAGTGAGAGTTACACGTCGAAACGTCTCGAGGCGTTTTGGTATTTCTATATGACTCGCGTCAAACAGGGAGAAATCAATGTCCTTTAATCGAATGAAAGCCCAGTGTGTTGTGGTTGCGGGGTGCGCCGCTTTTCTTGTGGCAGCACTCGTGCCCGCTACCGGCTCGGCGCAGGAAGTGATTTACAAGGTTACGGCCCACAGCGTGGAGGCCGTCACCTTGTCTACGAAAGCCATTCCTGCCGGAGAGCCTCAGGCGATAATCGAAGAGAACGGAACACGGTTCAATATTTTCTATCAGGATCTCATTGAAAACAACAGTCAGGGTTTTGATGACCTGATCGATGGCCCGAACCGTCGCGCCCGCCTGGAAGATGCCTTCCGCTATGTGGCGAATGTGCTTAACCAGCCTGGAATACTGGATGTGGTTGTGGCCGCTTCCGAGTCAGACGGTACGGGGGCATTGGCCACGGCGGGTACTTTCTTCGCGTCAACCACCGAGTTCACGAATGGAATCGCTCACTCGCGTCTCATGTCGGGTGTGAAGCCCTTCAATGGTACGGAAGAAATTTTCATTACGGTAGACTTCGGATACAATTGGAACGTGTCCACCGAAGATGCCGCTGGCGAGCAATTTGATCTCCAGTCCACCTTGCTACACGAAATTACCCACGGACTTGGTGTACTTTCGCTCTCCAACGCCACCGGCAATTCGGATATTGCACCCAATATCTACAGTAATTGGGATTCGCTGATGGAAACCTCGGTGGGCGTAAACCTGTTTACAGGGAATCCGCCGAGTTTTGTCGGGGATCCATCTGACTTGGTTAGCACCGCACTCTTCTTTGAAGGGGTCAATGCCCTTGGTGCCTATGACCAGAATGGCGATCGCCCCGGGATTTATGCCCCGAACCCCTACGAAAATGGTAGCAGCCTTTCCCACTGGGACACAGGTAACATTGTCGGTGGTGCGGTAATGGAACATGCCGTGGCACCTGCGGTTACCCGTCGCGAGTTTTCTGACTTCGAAATTGGTGCGCTGGTAGATATCGGTTGGCCTAATGCAGCTGTACCGACTATGGGTGGTGAAGGCGAAGGAGAAGGCGAAGGCGAAGGCGAAGGCGAAGGCGAAGGCGAAGGCGAAGGCGAAGGCGAAGGCGAAGGTGAAGGTGAAGGCGAAGG
>JAUIMA010000049.1 GCA_030432675.1 Candidatus Hydrogenedentota bacterium
ATTGCCGGTGGGGGCGACAAAGATATCGCTATCGGCCAGCACAAAGGAAGCGTGCACCATGGCCACAAGTAGAAAAATGTAACGCGGCAGGACAGATAAAATGCTCATAAGACTCCAGGACTCCGTTTCAGGCTGAGGCCGTATTATGGAGTCTGGATACCGTGCGCGCAAGACGCGTTGCGGGGGAGAAGAGCGCGCCATGGATGGTCCGGACACGGGGCCCCTCAAAAAAAGGTTGGCCGGGCGGTCGTTGCAACCGTCCGGCCAATCAAATCCCCACCGGTGTGTCTATGTCGAGGCCAGGCTGGGCGTCGACGCGGTGGAGAGTGAGACCTGCCTTGGTCTGAGGTAGGTTGGGCAGCAGTGAGTCGGCAGGTCTCGGGCAGTGAGTCGAACCACGTGTGTGACACGTAGAGATGAGGGCGTATGAAAACCGGCTGTTTCTTCGGGGCGCGCGGTTTGGCGCGATCGCGTGCCCGCCAGCGTGGAAGGTGCAAAAGACCTGAGAGAAGCAGCCGGAAAAGTAGCGATGGACCATGCCGACACGCTGTCGTGGTGGTGTCTGTGCAAACGCTGGTCGTGATAGCATTTTGTCGAGTGCGACATGGTCCAAATCTTTCAGTCGCCCGGGTGGGGCGCTTGTTCCAGCGCCCTTGTGACGCTGGTACCTGAGAAATGCATAAGGCGTGCCAGAAGTATCATGCAGCCCATCGATACTCACAACCCATTTATCTACAGCACCTTACAACGCCCACCACCCAAACCCACTTGTTTCCCGGAGATTTTCTGTGCACAGATCTGCCCCTCACGGATGTGCGCAGCTGAACAGAGACGGATGTCAGCCCACGCCCTTTTCTACGCACAACGCGGTAACGAGGACCGCCGGACGGGGTAACAGTAAGTAAGCCATTTGCGTAATTCACGATTCTCACGTACCATTCATAGGACGATGCCGGGTGCCCGCATCGCAACGAAACGCAGTAGCAAAAACACAAGGTGTATCCCCTCTATGTCGGCACGCGTCGAATACTCCCTCGGTGAAGAAATCGCCAACAGCATTACCCACGGGGTCGGTGCGCTTTTAAGCGTTGCGGGCTTGACCCTGATGGTCGTCTATGCCGTCATGGCTTCGGACCCATGGTGTATCGTGAGTGTGAGTGTCTTTGGGGCCACCCTGGTGCTCATGTACCTGGCCTCAACCCTCTATCACGCCGTCCCCCACCCCCAGGTCAAAAAACTCTTTCGCAAACTGGATCACTGTGCCATCTACCTCCTGATTGCCGGTACTTACACCCCCTTCCTGCTGGTAAACCTGCGGGGTCCCTGGGGCTGGAGCCTTTTTGTGGCGCTGTGGTTTATTGCGGTGACAGGCTGTCTCTTCAAGCTCTTTTTCATCGACCATGGTGCCCACCTCAAGTGGTGGGACAAGGTCTCCACGGGCCTGTACATTGCCATGGGCTGGGCTATCGTTATCGCCTTGAAACCCACGCTGGAGCTGGTACCTATGCCGGCCCTGCTCCTTATGGCCCTGGGTGGACTGGCCTACACAGGCGGAACCGTTTTCTATCTCTGGCAGCGACTTCCCTACAACCACGCCATCTGGCACCTCTTCGTGCTTGCAGGGAGCACCTTCCACTTCTTCGCTGTCTTTTTCTTCGTGGTCCCAAGCGCCACGTAGGGTTGCTGAATCCAACCCACCCACAAGCGTCAATCGTGCCGCGCGATCCCCAAAAGGCGAGTTTCAACGAGTCTGACGGGTTCGTGCGAGAGGTACAATGGTCGCAGCAGGCATACGATTCTCTCTGGGTGGTGTGATGTAACCACCAGGCCTTCGCTACACACGGAACTTATTGCCAAAGGCCCTATCGCACCAACTCAACAATGCGTGTCGACCCCCGGAATTCTCCCATGAACAAGAAACGGGCGCGGCAGTCACGAAGACCACCACGCCCGATTTGTCTGTCGTCTGATCGAAATTAGTTACAGGACACCCGCGATGGCATCGCACAGAGGGCCCATATTTTCCGGGGTCATGCCCGCCACGTTGATACGGCCGGAACCGACGATATAAATCGCGTGCTTCTCACGAAGGATTTTCACCTGCTCGGGATTCAAGCCAGAGAAGGAGAACATCCCGTTCTGGGAGGCGATGAAGGAGAAATCCTGTTTCACGCCCTTGTCCTTCAGGGTTTGAACGAAGCTCTCCCGCATGGTACGAATCCGGTCCCGCATGGCCGCCAATTCGGCGACCCATTGAGCACGCAAGGCGTCATCACTCAGGATGGTCGTCACCACCGCGCCGCCGTGGGCCGGAGGATTGGAGTAGTTGCTGCGAATGGATTTTTCCACATGGCTGAAGGCTGACGCAGCCGCGTCGGCCGTGGCCCCCACCAGGGTGACCCCGCCCACGCGCTCGTTGTAGAGCCCGAAGTTCTTGGAGAAAGAGCTGCAAATGAGCAGTTCCCGGCCCGGTGTGCAGAATTGGCGCAGACCCGCCGCATCTTCGTCCAACCCGGCACCAAAGCCCTGGTAGGCGAAGTCGAAGAGGGGAAGGATACCCTTCTCCGCCGTCAGCGCAGCCAATTCGGCCCACTGTGCCGCGTCGGGGTCCATTCCACTGGGGTTGTGACAGCAGCCATGGAGCAGCACAACGTCACCGGCGGGCACCTTCGCGAGGGCGGCTTTCATGCCGTCGAAATCGAGGCACTTGTTCGCGGCATCGTAGTACGGATAGGTCTCTACCTTCATGCCGGCAGCCGAAAAAATGGCGTTATGGTTGGCCCACGTGGGATTGCTCAACCAGATCGATGCATCGGGAAATTTCGTGTGGATAAAGTCCGCCGCAACCCGGAGGGCACCGGTACCGCCCGGCGTCTGGGCGGTCTGGGCACGACCACTGCGCACGATTTCGTGATCGGCACCAAAGAGCAATTCCCGCACGCACGCGCCGTAGGCCGGGCTGCCGGGGATTCCGAGATAGCTCTTGGAGGTCTCCTCTTCCAACAGGCGGGCTTCTGCCGCTTTCACCGAAGCAAGAATCGGCGTGGCATTCTGCTCATCTTTGTACACGCCCACGCCCAGGTTGATCTTGTGGGGGGCGGGGTCGGCCTTGAAAGCGTCCGTCAGGCCCAGGATCGCATCCGGTGGCGCCATCTCCAGGTTTTCAAACATTGTGGGGTACCATCCTTTCGTTCAGGCAGGTAGTCGGTAAGGATTCCGGGTGGCGTCAGTGTCCACCCGTGGATTAGACTGCGGAATATAGCAAGGGTGCGGGGTGGTGGCCTCTGTCAGACCGCCCGCTCGGGGCCAGACGGTGCAGGACCACCCTGAGGGGGTGGTATAACAAAGGGTCGGACCGCTGCATATCATAGCGAAATCACACGAAATGGCACAAGTATTTCATCTTTTCCGGGCGCGCGCCTCGTTCGTTGCGTTGGCCCTCCTGCTCCTTTTTTCGGCCTGTTCCAACCCTGTCTCAGAAGAAAGCGCCGCCGTCCCTCCGCCACCAGAAACCACGGTGGCACCGCCGCCGCCCTCGGTCTCGGCAGAAGCCCCGGCACCGGAATCACCCGCGACGGCAACGCCCACCTGGGATGGGGAACCCCTTGGCCCATGGACGGTGGCAAACCGACTCTCGGAGTTTCATGCCACCTGGACCGAGGCCGTGGCGCTCTCCGCCCACGGCCCGGCGGAACCGGATGGGCTGGTTCCCTATGCCGATGCCGTGACCCATCAGGGTGAATCCTGGGGCCTTTCGACGGATGGCCCCGATTTGGTCTTGGTAGATACCCAGGGGCATGCATACCGCTACGTAGCAGCACGCCATGGGTTGGCACCCGTGTCGGAAGCCCGGGAGCCCGTGGACAGCGCGGTCTTGTCCGAATGGGGCTGGGCCGCGCTGGAGTCGGGAGAAGGACTCACGACTCGGTTTGACGGGACGCAAATGGAGGTATTGGGCGCCTTGCGCGCCGAGGGGGCTTGTGCGACCTGTCACGACGGGTCGGAGGATAGGCTTCTGGGTGCCCTGCGGTATACCTTTCACGAAATTGCGGATGATTGAGTGTTGTTTCACGCCGTAGACGCGGGGCAGGTCATTTTCGTGCCACGCGATGGTGAGCTCAGCGAACTTTCGTGTCCATGGAGGGCGGAAAACTAACCCTGCTCCAACAAACACTGGAGCCGGGCGACCGAGCCCACAACGCATAGAGACGCCCGCCGAAGGGAACCACTACGGCCCACCGAGCTATTTCCCTCCACGCACACGAAACCTCGCGGAACTCGGCATCGCGTGGCACCGTGAATATTCCTTTTGATGCAACGTACTCAAGACAAACACGATCAGGTGGCACCTACCGACATCCCTGCGCTATGCTGGCCGTTGAGCCTTTTTCAACGGAGAGATACCCATGCGCATTCCCTTTGCCCTGCTCATGCTGAGCATTGCTACCTGCATCACCCATCCGGCCACCTCCGCCCCCATCCCTGTGGCGGAGATCAACACCTGGACCATCGTCGTGGCCGAAGACGCCACGCCGAGTGAACGTTTCGCGGCGGAAGAATTCCAGACCCTCTGGGAAACCTGGACCTCTATGGTGCTCACCATAGCGCGCCCGGCCGACGCTCCAGCTGGCGGCGTCATCGCCGTGGGCCCCGGAGCGGCGGCGGCCTTTGGCCTAAGCAACGATGGGCTCGGCGACGAAGGCCTGCGCTATGACCTCGACGCTGAACGACTCGTCATAACCGGCGGACGTCCCCGGGGCACGCTCTATGGTGTTTACGAATTCTTCGAGCGGGTGGTGGGGACGCGGTTCCTCACCCACGACCACACGTGGTTTCCCGCCCTTTCCGATACACCCAACCTGAAGCCGGCAACCTACGACTACGTGCCGCCCTTCACCTTCCGCTGGAGTTACTACGCCGAAAACAGCGCCCACCCTGCCTTCGCGGCGCGGAAGCGGATCAACACGATTCCCAAAGACGAAAAGTTTGGCGGAGTCACCCCCCAGAACCTCATCAACCACAGCTTCCACCGGCTCTGTCCGGCGAGTAAGTATGGTGAAGAACATCCCGAATACTTCGCCCTTGTCGATGGCGAACGGAAACTGGAGATGCATGGCGGCGGCCCCGAACTTTGCCTCACCAACCCTGACGTGGTAGACGTGGTCGTCGAGGCCGTGCTGAAAGACCTCCGTGCCCAGCCCCACTTGCGCAATTACAGCGTGAGCCAGAACGATAACGACTCCTATTGCCGCTGTGACAATTGCATGGCCATCATCGAGCGGGAAGGCACGCCCATGGGAGCCTACCTCACCTTTGTGAATGCCGTGGCCGAGCGTATCGAGCCCGAGTTTCCCAATACCACCATCGGCACTCTCGCCTACTGGCACACCCGGAAGCCTCCGAAGACCATCCGCCCCCGCCACAATGTCCAGTTTCAATTGTGCAGCATCGAATGTTGCACCCTCCACGCCATCAACGACCCCGATTGCCCCAAGAACCGAGCTTTCTGCGACGACCTGGCCACGTGGAAAACCCTGAGCGACGACATCTGGATCTGGAATTACAACACCAACTTTGCCAACTACGATCTGCCCTTCCCCAGTCTCCGCTCTATTGAACCCAACGTGAAGTATTTCCTGAACAACAACGTGCATGGACTTTTCATGCAGGCCAATGGCAACGGCATGAGCGGCGAGATGAGCGACCTCCGCAACTACGTCCTCAGCCACACCATCTGGAATCCCCAGGAAGGCGGCTGGGACCGCGTCGAAGAATTCTGTCGCCTCCACTATGGCCCGTCCGCCAAACCGATTCTGAAGTATCTGAACTATCTCCACGATATGGCGGATAAGAAAGGGGTGCACCCCGAGTGTTTCCCCACGGCCCTGGAATCGGGGCTCGACCAGAACGTTGCTCTCAAGGCCATGGCCTGGTTTGAAAAAGCCATGGACCGGGCGCCCGATGACGTGGTCCGCAATCGCGTGGAGAAAGCCAGCCTGTGCGCCTACAAGGCCCTGTTGGCCACCAGTGGCTCTACCCGCTATTCCGACGGAAAATGTTACCTCGACATCCCCGAGGAGTATGCCACCCTCATTGATGACTACATTGCCCTGGCCCGAAAGCATGGCTTGACGCGGACCTCTGAGCACCTGGCCGCAGAAGATTTCTTTACCGAAATCAAGGGCATGTCCGCGGGCTTCCCGGCGGTGCAGATCGAAAACGATATCTGGCGCATCACGGTATTGCCCGAAGAAAATGGCAAACTTACGGAAATGCTCCACAAACCCACTGGTCGGGATGTTATTTTTCCCAGGGGACGTATGTTCAATCGCCACCGCGCCATGGAAGAGTGGGGCGTGTTGGGATTCGAGCCGAAGGAACTACTGACCTTTACGGCGGAGCGCGCGGAGAATGAAGTGGTGTTACGGGGCGCCCTCGATGACCGCTTCACCTTGGAGCGCCGCATCGGTTTCGATTCCCTCGACCCCACCCGCGTGGTCTTCTCCTCTAAACTGACCCATCGCGGGGCAACGCCGAAAACCTATCAACTGTGGATCCACCCCGAATACGACGCCGACTCCATCAGCGACGACGACGACCGACTCACCGCCTATATCGATGACGGCGGGTGGAAAAAAGTGAACAACGACTTCGAAATCGACCGGGGACCCGATGCGGGATTGCTCCGCACGGCCACGGGCAATCAGTTCGCCTTCTACAACCACGACCAGGACTTTGGCATCGTCCAGATCTACGACCGAAGTGCCATGGAGCGGGCCAACCTCTTCTGGCACCCGAGCCGCTCTCAGGTGAACCTGGAACTCTACACCCAAGTCAAGGAACTGAAATCAGGCGAATCCCTGGACTATGGCTACACCGTGGCCTTTCTGGAGACTGCGCCGAAGTAGCCTGACCGGCCCGACACAGTACGCACTGACCATGCACGACGGAATCGATTTCGACTGCGAAGTCAGGCACCCCCTTCAAACAGCGGAGCAGGGAGCCTCATGGATGCGTATGTTTCAGCAGCGCCTTGCTTGAAACAGTCGGGTAACTGGGTGGAGTGATGTTGACTTGACGGGGTGGTTCCATTCAGGGCCACCCCGTTGTGTTGCCGTCTTTCCCTGCTGCGAAAGGGTCAAGGTTGGTTTCACGACACGTCGAGATGCTAAGTTACGCAACGCACGACCTGCTTCATGGGTCCTCCTGCCCCAGGGACTGGCGTTGGTTACAGAAACAGATATCGATCGAGACCGTGAAATGCAAAACAAGTTAGTGACGTCCATCGTAACCCGCCTCGTAGTGCTCCTGTTTCTGGTGACTACATCACTCCCGGTCATCTATTCCTACAACCGCGAATTTCATCGTACCAAGGACCGAATCGCCGTTCAGCAGTCCATTCTCGAGGGGACGGCCCCTTCTCCCTACCGCTACCGCGTGCTGGTCCCTTGGCTGTGCGATACGATCCAACGGCATGTTTTTTCCGCGAAGTCGCCGGGCCACCACTTTGAACACGCCTATTTGACCTACCAGAGTGT
Organism: Candidatus Hydrogenedentota bacterium; assembly: GCA_030432675.1. GTDB lineage: Bacteria > Hydrogenedentota > Hydrogenedentia > Hydrogenedentales > JAEUWI01 > JAEUWI01. The sequence continues at coordinate 7,539 of JAUIMA010000049.1, forward strand.
AGCCCTGTTTCTGTTCATCGCGGGGCTGTATTGCTTTCTCCGGGAATGGCATGACATACAGACCGCCATGCTCGGTGTGGCCGTGTGTGCCGCAACCTTACCCCTGGCTCTGACGAATCACTTTTATCAGCCCTGGTCTACCTTGGAGGCCGCCTTGTACGCCTGGGGTTTCTTCGCGCTGCACAGACGGGCATATTGGGTCTTTTTCGCCCTTGTGCTTATCGGGGCATTTACGAAAGAAACCACCATCTTTCTACTACTGGCAATGGCCCTGGTCTGGGTGAAACTTCCCGGTGAATCCGTTTCAAGGCAGGAAAGCCAGCGGAGCATCGTGGGGATTCTTGCCGTTTGTCTTGCGTGGGTGGCCGTGTTTCTCGGGTTACGGTTCTACCTCGGCACGGCGGAACATGTGGTCGCCATCAGCGAAAATATCGCCAAAAATCTCCGATGGGAATATCTGGAGCGGAGCATGATGCTGGTGCCGGGAATCTTTGGTGTTTTCTGGATACTCGCGCTCACGGGCTATCGGACCGCGCCCCCGTTTCTCAAGCGTCTCATTCTGGTCGCGCCCGTCTACCTGCTTGCCGTCACCCTGTGGGGGGTGTGGCATGAAGTGCGTTTGTTGATGCCCCTCTACGCCCCCCTGTTGGCCTTGGGATTATTTTCCCTACAGTCCCTGAACGCACCCGGGCGCAGCGCCATCTCCCCTGCGCCGCAATGAGCCGCAGCGAATCCCGGATCGCCGATAGCCCCCCTTGCAGCCACTCTCTTCCTGCGCTACACTGATCCCATAGCGCTCGGCAGTGTGGCGCAGAAAGGGTTTGTAGCTCGTGTTTATTTGTCGAATGAGTTTATGGCTTGCCGTCGGTGTAGGTATCACCGCCATTGGGGCAGCGGCACCGGTTTCCTATGACCGCCAGGTGCGCCCCCTCTTGAGTGGGAAGTGCTTCCAATGTCATGGCCCCGATGAAGCCGCGCGAAAAGGCGACCTGCGCCTCGACATCGCCACGGAAGGACAGACGGCCATTGTACCCGGCAAGCCGGATGAGAGCGCGTTGCTCCACCGCATCACCCACCACGACCCCGACGAGCGCATGCCACCCCCGGAAGCCGACGACGCCCTCACGGATGAGGAAGTGGCTCTCCTCACCCGCTGGATTGCCGAGGGCGCGGAACGAAGCGTCCACTGGGCCTTTCAGCCGCCTGCGCGGCCAATGCTCCCTGCCGTAACCAACACCACGTGGCCGGAAAGCCCCATGGATGCCTTGGTGTTGGCCCGGCTGGAACAGGAACAGCTCGCCCCTTCCAAACCCGCCGACCGGACAACCCTGCTCCGTCGATTGAGCCTGGACCTCACAGGGCTCCCCCCCACGCTGGAAGAAATCGCCCAGGCCCGAGCGGGGGGCGACGATTGGTATGACGCCGCCGTGGAGCGCCTCTTGGCCTCGCCCCACTACGGCGAACACTGGGCGCGCCATTGGCTGGATGCCGCTCAGTATGCCGACTCTGATGGCTTTGAAAAGGATACACCGCGCAAGGTCTGGGCCTGGCGCGATTGGGTGATTCGTGCCTTCAACGACAACAAGCCCTACGACTCCTTCATCATCGAGCAGATCGCAGGTGACCTCCTCCCCGACGCCACCCAGGACCAGCGGGTGGCCACGGGATTCCTCCGCAACAGCATGATTAACCAGGAAGGCGGCATCGACCCGGAGCAGTTCCGCATGGAGGCCCTGTTTAATCGCATGGACCTCGTGGGACGGGCCGTGTTGGGGCTCACGGTGGCCTGTGCCCAGTGTCACACCCATAAGTATGACCCCCTGACCCACACCGAGTATTACCAGATGATGGCCTTCCTCAACAACACGACGGAAGGCAGCATTCCCGTGTACACCCCTCGGGAAATGGCGCAGCGGGATCGGCTGAAGACCTTTATCGCCGAATTGGAAAAGGAAATCAAGGCCGAGCACACCACGTGGCCCGAACAACTCGCGGCCTGGGAAGCAGACGTCCGTCAGGATCCTACCCCGACCTGGGAAGTGCTGTCCTTCGAAATTGACGACTCCTCGTCCGGCGGACAGAAGTTTACCCCCCAGCCCGATGGCTCTTACCTCGCCCAGGGCTATTCCCCTGGACGTACCTCTCCCAAGATGACCACCACAACGACGCTGGAAAAGATCACGGCCATCCGCATTGAACTCCTGGCCGACGACAATCTTCCTGCGGGCGGTCCGGGCCGTTCCAAGGTCGGTGCCTGCGGCCTGTCGGAAGTGGATTTCCGCTTCGCAACCGATGATGCGGAAATCAAGGATTTTGATGCCTGGAAGCCCGTGAAGCTGGCGACTGCGGTGAGCGACTGCAATCCCCCCGAACGTCTCATCGGCCCCGAGTTCCCCCTGAAAGATGATCGGGTGCGTTATCTGGGCGGCGTACACCTCGCTATCGACGGCGATGCCAACACTGCCTGGACGACCGACATTGACCCCGGTCGACGCAATCAATCGCGTTATGCCCTCATCACCCTGGCCGAACCCCTGGCCGTGTCCCCCGGCATGCGCCTCGCCTTTCGCCTCCAACAGCAACATGGCGGGTGGAACAACAACGACGGCCAGACCAACAACCTGGGTCGCTTTCGTGTGTCCGTAACGGACGCCGAGGCCCTGCCCCATCGTGCGGTGCCGGAAAAGGTAAAACGCATCCTGGCCAGGGCCGATTCGGAGCGGAGCAACCAGGAGCGCCATACCCTTTTCAGCTATTGGCGCACCACGGTGCCCGATTTTCATGAGACCAATGCCCGTATCGACGGCCTGTGGCAGGCCCACCCCGTGGGCACAACCCAACTGGTCTTGCAGCAGGTGGCGGAACGGCGGGAAACCCACCGCCTTGAGCGGGGCGATTTCCTGAGTCCTGCTGAGGTCGTCACGGCCGCCACACCGACTTTCCTCCACCCCATGGAAGACCCGACGCGCCGTGATCGCCTGGCCTTCGCCGAGTGGCTCGTTTCGCCCCAATCCCACACCACGGCCCGAGCCTATGTAAACCGCGTGTGGCAACGCTATTTCGGCACGGGCCTCGTAAGTACGACCAACGACTTCGGTATGCAAGGCGCGCCGCCGACCCACCCCGAATTGCTCGATTGGCTCGCCGTGGAATTCATGGATTCCGGATGGGACGTGAAAGCCCTCCACCGCCGCATTGTCCATTCCGCCGTTTACCGACAAGACGCCGCTATTTCACCCCAACTCCTGGAGCGGGACCCTGACAACCTTCTGCTGGCCCGGGGCGCACGCTTCCGCGTGGAAGGCGAAGTGGTCCGCGATATCACCCTGGCCGCCAGTGGCCTCCTCAATCCTGCGGTGGGCGGGCCGAGTGTCTACCCACCTGCACCCCAGTCGATTTTCTTACCGCCCGCGAGTTATGGCACCAAGACCTGGGAATACGATGAGGGCGCCGATAAATACCGCCGGGGGCTCTATACCTTCCGCTTTCGCAGTGCCCCCTTCCCCGCCCTCCAGGTATTCGACACGCCGTCGGGCGAAGCACCCTGCACGGGACGGGAACGGAGCAACACGCCGCTCCAGGCCCTGACCGTCTTGAACGAGCCCCTGTTTTTTGAGTCGGCGGTCAAGCTGGCCGAGACCACGCTGGCGGAAGGCGGCGAGGACGACCGCGCCCGGCTGGCCTATGCCTTTCAACGCTGCACCTCCCGCGCACCGGAAGCCGCTGAGGTAGACGCCCTCGTGGCCTTCCTGGAAAAACAGCGGGCCCGCATCGCCGCCGGAGAAATCGATACGGCAGCTCTGCTGTCCGCAACAGAAAACCGCGACACCCTCGCCGCCTGGACCCTGGCCGCACGGGTCTTGCTCAACCTGGACGAAACCATCACGCGCCAATAGGCGTGTCGACATTACGTTAGAGAGAGGCAGTCCCATGGCGAAAAATTGTAATCACAACGCGCCCCCCATCGGCCCTAACAGTGCCCGACGCTGGTTCCTCCAGCAATGCGGCGTGGGCCTCGGCACGGCAGCGCTGGCCCAGTTGCTCGGCCCCCGCGCCGCTTCCGCCGCGCCCGATCCCCTGGCGGCTAAAACGCCCCACTTCCCGCCCAAGGCGAAAAACGTCATCTTCCTCTTCATGGCCGGTGCGCCAAGCCACTTGGAGATGCTGGACTACAAACCGGAGTTGGCTCGATTCAACGGCACCCTGCCCCCTGCCAGCCTCTTGAAGGATTATCGCGCGGCCTTCATCGACCCCAACTCCCGCTTGCTGGGTCCGGTCTTCGACTTTAAGCAACACGGTGAATCGGGCGCGTGGGTTTCCGAGCTTATGCCCCACTTTGCGAGTATCGTGGACGACGTGACCATCGTAAAGAGTATGGTGACCGACGCCTTCAACCATGCCCCCGCCCAGATTTTCATGAACACGGGCTCCCAACAATTTGGACGTCCGAGCATGGGCTCCTGGGCGAGCTATGGCCTCGGCAGTGAAAACCGTAACCTGCCCACCTTCATCGTCTTCAGTTCGGGCAGCAAGGGGCCCAGTGGTGGCTCAGGCAATTGGAGCAGCGGCTACTTGCCTACGGTTCATGAAGGGGTCATGTTTCGAACCAGCGGCGACCCCGTGCTCTATCTCTCCAATCCCCCGGGGGTGGACGACCAGGCCCAGCGGGATACCTTGGACACGCTCAACAGCCTGAACCAGCGCCAGTTTGATGTGATGGGCGACCCCGATATCGCCACCCGTATCAATTCCTATGAGCTCGCCTTCCGCATGCAGAAGAGCGCGCCCGAACTCATGGATCTTAAGAACGAACCCCAGCATGTGCTCGATCTCTATGGGGCCAAACCGGGCGAGCCTTCCTTCGCGAATAACTGCCTTCTGGCCCGCCGCATGGTGGAGCGGGGCGTCCGTTTTGTACAGCTCTACCACGAAGCCTGGGACCAGCACGGCGGCCTCCGAAGCGGCCTCCAAAAGAATTGCCAGGATACCGACCAGGCCTGCGCCGCCCTCGTGAAAGACCTTAAGGCCCGGGGCCTCCTGGAAGACACCATCGTCATCTGGGGCGGCGAATTCGGCCGCACCCCCATGGTCCAGGGCGACGGCGACGATGGCCGAGACCACCATCCCAACGCCTTCACCATGTGGATGGCCGGCGGCGGCTTCAAACCCGGCGTGGTCCACGGCCAGAGCGACGAACTGGGCTTCAACGTGGCGGAAGGGAAGGTCCACGTCCACGACTTGCACGCCACCATTCTCCACCAACTCGGCTTCGACCACGAACGCTTCACCTACCGCTTCCAGGGCCTCGACGCCCGCCTCACCGGCGTCGAACCCGCGAGTGTCGTGCGGGAGATCATCACGTAGGTGACTGCGGGGACTGCACCGGGCCAGTTCGTCCCGTGGAATCCCCGCGGACCCCGTGGCCAACCGTCAGAATCGGTCGAAACGACATACACCCACCGTCCGGAGTTGTCCCCCTCCCGAAACAGTTACTTCGCAGTGACACCAACCACCTCGCCCGCGCAACGTCAACCACAACGGCCGGGACAGCCTCACGCGTCAGACGATGCCGCATCTTATGCGAACTCTCCCATCCGCCAAGGGGAATTCGCTGTCGAGGAAGAGTCCCTCGCATGGGTCGGAGACGGTTGAGAAGAATTCGAGTGAGGCGTGGGGAAATACGCTGGTATACGTTCAGAGAACCGGACGAACGACGCCCGGTTCTGTTGCTGACCAGAAACGATGTCAGCGAGCCGTTGAATGAAATCCTGGTCGTCCCCATTTTTGTGCCACGCGATGCCGAGTACAACGAGGTTTCGTGTGCACGGAGGATGGAAAACTACCCTACTTCAACAAACACTGGATTCGGGCGTCCGAAACCATGCCCCGGGAAGACGCCCGCCAAAGACTTCCACCAGGACCCGCCGGTCTACTTCGGTCCACGCACACGAAACCTCGCGGTACTCGGCATCGCGTGGCACAGTTCTTAATACTTTCGCTTCACAGTCCGCAAGACATACGGCGAGGGTGCATTGGGAGGAATCAGCCAAACGCTTTGGATGTTACCAGACGGCAGATTGATTGGCTGGTACAGAAGGTCTGCGAGGTTCATTCGTCACGAGAATTTCAAGGCCGTTGAGGCCACCGTGGAGTCGTTTCGCGGGCCCTCCGCATCCGAGGGTCAAGGCACCCGAACGTGTGTTACACGATCGGGTGGCACGTCAATCACACCGCGAAAAGGTGATACCACATTTTCGTGCCACGCGATGCCGAGCTCCGCGAGGTTTCGTGTGCATGGAGGATGGAAACTACCCTGCGACGACAAATACTGGATTCGCGCGTCCGAACCCGTGCTCCGAAAAGAATTCCCCCGCAGAGACGACAGCCACCCCGCCCGCGCTGGGTCCACTACAACTGCCGGTACAGCCTCACGCGTTGGAGTCGCTGTTTCATCCACCCCCGTTTTCTGGTCAGTCGAATTGGTCGCCACTAACCGACGCATCCCGCCGCGTGAAGGCTGTCCCTACTCCGACACCGTCAACACAAAGGCATGGGCGCCGGTTTTCACGTTGGCGTTTGTCGCTTCGATGAAGGCCTTCGCGGATACGCCGTCTTCGTTAACCTCGTGGGGGAAGAAGGACTCCACCATCACGGTCACGTTAACGTCGCCCGCGCTGCCGGTCGGGGGCGTGCCGTGGAGTTGGCCCGTGGCTTCTTCCACCGTGAGCCATTCCGGCCCTTCCGTCAAGGTAAAGCGATAGCTTTCCTTCTCCCAGAAGGCGTCGCCGGGACTGTCGTAGCGGTGCTGCCAGTCGCCGAGGGAGGTGATGGTCTTCGGCGTGTAGTCATAGGCCTCGCCCGCCTTCGCGGTTGTCACGGGCGCGGTGTAGACCCAGGGACGGGGCAGCTCCACAAAGTCTGAGGGACAACTCTCCACGCCCGCTGCGTCGATGGCCACCACGCGATAGAAGGCCTTGTTAGCAATGGGAGCCGCCACAGTCGTACCGCCCACGGGTACAGATGTCGCCTCCAATTCGATGGCAACGGGCTCGGGACCGGGATCCATCGCGCGGGTCGCTTCGGTGCCAATGCTGAAGCCTTTCTCGTCGCTGCCATAGACGCGATAGCGAACCGGCTTTGACCCCGAGGGGTTGGCGGCCCAGTGCAGGGTTATGGTGTCACCATCTTGCGTAAGCTTCAGGCCTTTCGGCACGGTGGGGCCGGACCACGTAAAAGACCAGGTGTCACTCCAGTCTCCCCACATGCCACTTGCCAGCCGAGGGCGCACCCGCCAGTAGTACGTGTCCCCGGGGGAAAACATACCGCGGAAGGGCACTTCGTATTGATTCTCGGTGAGTACCACATCGTAGTTGGGACGGTACGGATACTTGAAGTCGGGGTCCCGACTCACCCGCAACCAGTAGGCGTCGCAGCCTTCCACGGCAGGCCATGCGAAGGGCACGAAGGTCGAGGCCACCACGGCACCCGCCGCAGGGCTTTCCGGTGCGGTCGGAGGTACGGGTGGTGTAACGTTGCCGGACTCGCGCCACCGGTAGGTGAGGGTCACCTCATGGTCCCCCGGCGTATCGTCGGTGTAGGCCACCTGATTCTCCCCCACGGACAAACGGGGCAGGGCAATGGGATAGGCATAGAGGTCGGTGCGCAGGGTCACGCCCGTCACGGTGGCTCCGGCTGCCTTCTCACACCGAATGCGCAACCAGTAATCCCGTTTGGGCGCGCCCCCCGCGATCTGCAGGGCGGCGTCCAAGGGCACGTTCATATCCCAGCGCGGCAGGGCCATGCGCCGATAGATCTCGGAGAAGTTTTCGCCATCCAAGGACAGCTCCACAATGAACGCCCCACTCGGCGGAAAACTGCGGCTCACGCCGGCCACGAGGGTCGCGCCGCAAATGGTGTAGGCCGTCGATACGGGAATGGTCATCTGCGCCGCATCGGCGGTAATACCAAAGCCGTCGGCCTGGGGCGCGAAGCCCTCCATGGTCACATCGGTGGTGGCGAGCCGCTCTTCCGCATGGGGAAGCGCGTAGACGAGTTCTGAGTTGCTGTAGTAGCGGTGCTCATGGGCCTGCAACATCCACGGCGTTTTCCCCCGCTTGTTCCAGTGAAAGAGGATACGCTCTCCCGGGCGGAGCACATAATCGAGGGTATGTCCCGTGCTCCAATACGTCGTGCGGACATCATCCACGCCAAAGAGGGCCGCATTGGGGATGGCCGCGTCCCACCCGGGAAACAGGGGGCCGTAGGCCAGTTCCCGCCGCGCGAGGTCGTGGTCCCGGGTCGCCGCATCCCCACTGACCGGCTTACGATTTTCGCGGTCGAGGAAAAAGGTATCCTGGTCGATATCCATAAACTGGAAATCGCCGTCGTGAAACACCTCGCACATGACATGGCCGTGAAGGCCCCGTTGGAAGGGGTCCTCACCGCCTGCGGCCTTGTTAAATCCCGCCGTCGCGTAGAGCGCCGCACCGGAGGCACTGGAGTCATCGCAAAATCCGCCGCCGTAAAGATTGAGGAATCGCACCGGGTCGTGATAGTCGTTGCCAAAGAGGGGATAGTCGTGGTGGCGGTTTTGTCGCAGCCCTTCCCAGATCATATAGATCCGCTCCTGGTCCGTCTTTGCCCCGTCGGTGAACTCGGCGATCATGGATTCTACCGAGTGCCACTTGCGCGTATCATTGGTGATAACACGGGGATTGCGCACGGGCACCTTCCCGGTGTTTTCGATTTCGAGGGCGATATTATTCTGAAAGGCAATATCCCACGTCTCATGGTGCCGCGTCGCCGTGTTGTCCATATCCGCCGTACCGCCCACCGTGATGGGGTAGTGCATCTGAGAGGCGTTTACGACCTGACGATGGTGTTGCTCACCGGTGCTGACGAAGGCGTCGTCGGCGGGCGTATAGAGGGGACACAACAGGGCCACCAGGGTGGCACAGCGCAAGAGATAAAACGAGGGCATAACGACATTCCTTTGCAGGGCACCTTCATCACGACCGTGACGTTGCGCCATCGGCGGGGTATGAAGCATGGGCAATACGATAGCAAAGGGATGGGACCAGAGTCATGGCGGGAACTTCGTTGGTGCCGCGCGATTCGGTGTCTCGCATCGGGGGCTCCTGCGGTGGGGGAAGGTGCGCGCAACATCGACCATCACAATGCCGCGGAACAGCTCGAAGGGTGATTGTTCATCTTGAAGGAGCCAACGTCAAACTGAAATGCTGTGGAGAGGCGTGGTGTTCTTGTATTCCCGACTGCACGACGGTACGGTATTTTTCGTTAGAATCGCGAGAACATACTGCGGGCTTTCCGCCCTGCGCGGAAAAAACACCGAATTTACCCTGGCCTGCCCCATCTCCCCGTGTACATCCAAGATTTCAGAATGCGCGCTCAACGGTAAGAACCTAACAGCAAACACCAAGCGTCAAACGTCAGGGCTAGGCAAAAAAGTCGACGCGGCTGGAGGTCGAAGATGCGATCTCGAACTGGGGCGTTTCGGGTGCATTGGCCGCTGTGCTCAATGAAACGGCTTCCGGTTCACTACGATTTTCCACCGCACCTGCATCTTGCACAAAGTTTTGCACGGCCGGGTCGGGCTCAGGGCGCACCGACTCACGACGTCGTAATTCGCCCGTGTTCTCGCCCGATCGGAAGGTGGGATTGTCTTCCCGCAATTGGGCCTGATTGACCCGAGATTGTTCCCGGAGTTCCTGCACGGTGGGCACGAGCTCTTCGGCGACTTCCAGATTGGTATCGAGGGTTTCCAGGGCGGCACCCAGGGGCGACAGGGTGTTCTCCCCGAAGCCAGCCCGTACCGGGTTACGCTCGGGAGTTGGATTCGGCTCGGTCGGCGCCCCTACCGATGCACGGGAGGCCTCCGGCCGATTGGGCCGGTTCACCGCCGTCGCGCTGACGGAAGATACCGCGATTGAAGCTGATCCAATGCTGAGACCCATAGTTTCCTGTCGTTTGCTCCTGCGTTCGGCCACGAGAAAGTAGCCACCTGTCGATTCTTATTACCATTTTCCCACATAGTCCCCGGCGTGTCAAGACGCGCTGCGCACCTCCTTTACCGTACAGCGCATCCTCATCCTACACACGGGTAGCCCGAACAACCAGCAATTGGTATTTAGCCGCTCTTTTCGTGGGCAACATAAACCCCATAATGTCGCCACTGTAGGTCTTGTAGTTCATCAGAAAACCTTCCCACGGAATGGGGCCCGCACCGGAAGGCCGGTATTGGCTGAAGAGGCGAATCCGAATGCTTTCCCCGTAATCCAACGTCTGCACCCCTACCAGGACCCCTTCGTGATGTAGCCGGACCTCATCCGGGGACTCGGATGAGGGGCGAGGGGCCGTGTCCCCACGACGGCCCGCCCGCTTGGCTACTGGGGGGCGATTACCCGGCAAGGGGGGCGTGTAGACTTCGGCCATGTCCATGATGACGGCGGGATAGCTGTAGGTGGCCAGAAAGTCGGTCGCCTCCGGGATAAGCGCGTCATCGCAGTGGAGTTTTATGGACGGGGGCACTTCCCGATGACGGCTGCCACACCCCGTGCCATCAAAGGGATTCCAATCTGCCCGTGGCTTCCCGGGAGGGAGGTGCACCACCCCACCCCACGCGTGGGTCTTCATACGCAAGATGCCTTTCCCTTCGTCACCGGCCGACGTGGCAACGATCTGGGCTTGCTTGGCCGAGTTGGGCCACCAGCTGTTACCCGCGATGGTGGTCACCCGGGGTGCAGAAAGGAGCTCCATCTCCGCGGCGATATGGGGACTCTTTTCAAGTGGTTTGCGGAAGGCTTCCGTGACGCCTTGATCCGAAAGGGACGCTGATTGTGGGATCGGGAACGTGACTATCGCGCTGGGGCCGTCGCTGGGAAGGGGTGGAAATATCTTGGTGATTTCCTGCCGGGCGGTTTCACCGAGTTCCACAAGTGAAACGTCGATCTTAAATTGAGGAGACTCGCCGGCGGCAATCTGCGCAAGGACCCGCGGGGTGCTGATCCATACACTGGGGTGCAGCGACACCGGCAAGCCCAGCGGTTGTCCGTACCAATAGGCCAAGCCAAGGGGCGTGAGGATTTCATCAAGCGCGGCCGACAGGGAGACCTCCTTCAGTTGAATCGCCCCCAGATAACCATCGGTTTCATAGGGCGGGCCACCGGCGTTTACTTCAGGGCCCACGAAGAAGGGATCCAGGTGAAAATAGACGCCCAGCTCCTTACCCCAACGATCCAAGACCGTCCCGACATGTTCCCCCTCGAAGGAATCGCTCACCCGGAGTGTCTCCAATGCCGGCCAGGGGGCGGCGGTCGTTTGGGTCAATGCATCGAGTTCCCTTTCGGTGCCGACCAGCACATGACCCGACACGATGCGATAGGTCAACCCGACGGATTGGGTAATCGCACTCAGCACCCTTTCCAGGGGCATGTCCCGCTGACGAATCGCGGGGACAATATGCTTCGAAGGCCGCAGGCCATTGTCCGGCACCCCGGGCAGGGGATAGCGAATGGAGATGCCATAGGTATCACGAAAGAAACGTAGTATCTCCGCCAACTCGACGCCATCTAATTCCACGCTGACCTTCTGCGCCAGGATTTCCCGCAGTTCCGCGTTGGCCCTGTCCGTCAGTGATAACGGTGCCCTGTCGGGACTATCCATCTCCAGCGAAGGCCCGTCCGTGGTAACCATGGAAGCCAGGCCATCCGGGGTTTCCACGTCCAGGGTAGGTGGAGCAGGCGGGAGGGGGACTTCCACCTCGGTCCGAGCCAAGAGCTCGGGTGTCTCGGGTGTCTCGGGTGTCTCGGGTGTCTCGGGTGTCTCG
>JAUIMA010000618.1 GCA_030432675.1 Candidatus Hydrogenedentota bacterium
AGAATCCGGCGGCGTCAAAATTTTCGCGCATGTCGAGGAGGATGGGGGTGAGGAGAAAGCCGGAGAGGACGAAAAAGGCCATGACTCCGAGGTAGCCCGCGTGGAGCTTATAGACGTGAAAAAGGAATACGGCGAAGAAAGCAAAGGCCCGAAAGGCGTTCAGCCCAGGATACATAGGGTGTTCCTCCGGGCCATCCCGGCCCCTCAAGTCACCGCGCAATGGAGGACTTCCCCATCCGGAAGTCCTGCGATGCGCCTTTATCTTCAGGACGTGTGACCCCGTACCAACGTGCCGCAGCAGTTGGGTAGAAGGTAACAGAGGCGTGTTACAGGGTGCAAGCGCCCGTACGGAGCCATCATTTACGATGGATATACTGTATAAATATTTAGTATCATGACATCACAATCTGGGGGGATGGTTTACGGGGGCCGTGCCCGCCACGTATCATGGGGGGCTTGTTTCACACCGAAATTTCGGCCAACAGGGTAGTACGCACATGGCGCCTAAAAAGACTGTCTCCACCAATGTGATAACCATTAAGGGTGCGCGCGAGCACAACCTCGACAACCTGAATCTGGAAATCCCGCGCGAAAAACTCGTGGTCATCACCGGCCTTAGTGGCTCGGGGAAGTCGAGCCTCGCTTTCGACACCCTCTATGCCGAAGGGCAGCGTCGCTATGTGGAGAGCCTCTCCGCCTACGCACGTCAGTTCCTCGATCAGATGGACAAGCCCGATGTGGATCACATCGAAGGGCTGAGTCCCGCCATCTCCATCGAGCAGAAGACGACCCACCGGAATCCCCGGTCCACCGTCGGCACCGTCACCGAGATTTACGATTACCTGCGGCTCCTCTTTGCGCGTATCGGCACGCCCCACTGCTACAAGTGCGGACAGGTGATTGAGGCCCAGACGACCCAGAGTATTGTGGACTCCATCCTGGCCCTGCCCGAGGGGACCAAAGCGCAGTTACTCGCACCCATCATTCGCCAGCGCAAAGGCACCTATCAGAAAGTCTTCGAAGACGTGAAGCGCCAGGGCTTCGCCCGCATTCGGGTGGATGGCACCTTTTATCACGTGGACGACGATATTGAGATGGAGCGCTATGTAAAACACGACATCGACGTGGTGGTGGATCGGGTGGCCGTGAAAGACAGCGCCCGGAAACGGATTACCGATTCGGTGGAAACCTGCCTCAAACAGGGCAAGGGCCTCATCCGCATCTGGTATCAAACCAAGGATGGGGAAGAGGGCGAAATGCTCCAGAGCGAGCACCTCGCCTGTGTGGCCTGTGGTATTGCCTCCGAAGAGCTGGAGCCCCGGGCCTTCTCCTTCAATAACCCCCATGGCGCTTGCCCCAATTGCACGGGCCTGGGCACGGTGATGGAAGTGGACCCCGAGTTGGTCATTCCAGACCCCAAGCTCAGTATCGAGAAAGGGGCCGTGCGGCCCTGGAGCATGCACAAGGCCATGGACGGCATGTATCGCCGGGCCCTCCTTTCTGTGTGTAAACACTACAAACAGAGCCCCCAGAAAGCGTGGTCCAGTCTGCCCCAGGATTTCCGCGACGCCGTGCTCTATGGGTCGGGTAAAGAGGAAGTTTCCTTCTCCTACTCCAACTCCAAGCGCACCTACGAAACCAAACGGGTCTTTGAGGGCGTTATTCCCAACCTGGAGCGGCGCTTTCGCGACACCGACTCCAACTGGTCCCGCGATACGATTGCTGAGTTCATGGCCAAGCGGCCGTGCCCCCAGTGTAATGGCTCGCGCCTTCGCCCTGAGTCCATGGCCGTGAAAGTGGACGACCACACCATCATGGATGTGACCGCCATGTCCATCGGGCACGCCGTGGAGTATATGAAGGGGCTCAAGTTGGAGAAGTCCCAGAAGATTATTGCCGAGCGTATCCTCAAGGAGATACGGGAGCGTCTGGGTTTTCTTTCCAGTGTGGGCTTGAATTATCTTTCGCTGGATCGCCAGGCCGGCACCCTATCGGGCGGCGAGTCCCAGCGCATCCGGCTGGCGACCCAGATCGGATCGGGCCTCGTGGGCGTGGTCTACATCCTCGACGAACCGAGCATCGGCCTTCACCAGCGGGACAACGCCAAACTTATCGCTACCCTGGAGCGCCTCCGTAATCTGGGGAACACGGTGATTGTCGTGGAGCACGACGAGGATACGATTCGCACGGCGGACTATGTCATCGACATGGGGCCGGGCGCGGGGGTCCACGGCGGTCGTATCGTGGCCCAGGGTACGCCGAAGCAATTGATGGCTTCCAAGAAATCCCTCACGGGCCAATACCTCACCGGGAAGCTCTCCATCCACGCGCCCGAGGAATTGCGGAAGCCGAGTGATAAATTTATCGCCATCCGCGGGGCCAGCCACAACAACCTGAAGAAGGTGAATGTGGATATCCCCCTGGGGCTCTTCGTGTGCATCACGGGTGTGTCGGGTTCCGGCAAATCGAGTCTCATTAACGAGACCCTGTATCCGGCGGTTTCTCGGGCACTCCATGGCGGCTCCAAGAAAAAGCCTGGTGCCCACAAAGCCATCGAGGGACTGGAGCACATCGATAAGATTATCGACATCGACCAGTCGCCCATTGGCCGCACGCCCCGCTCGAACCCCGCGACCTACACGGGCATGTTCGGACCTATTCGAGATTTGTTTGCCAAGTTGCCCGAAGCCAAGGCCCGAGGCTATAAACCCGGACGCTTCAGTTTTAACGTAAAGGGCGGACGCTGTGAGGCCTGCGAGGGCAACGGACTGATTACTATTGAGATGCACTTCCTGCCCGATGTCTATGTGCCCTGCGATACCTGCAATGGGCACCGCTATAACCGGGACACGCTGGAAGTCCGCTACAAGGGGAAGAACATCGCCGAGGTGCTCGAGATGACGGTGGAAGACGGCTGCACCTTCTTCAAGGCGATTCCGGCCATCTACCGCCCGGTCCAGACCTTGTTTGATGTGGGGCTGGGCTACATCACCCTCGGCCAGGCGGCCACGACCCTTTCGGGGGGTGAGGCGCAGCGCGTGAAACTCGCTTCCGAACTCGCCAAGCGACAAACGGGCCGGACCCTCTACATTCTCGACGAACCCACGACGGGCTTACATGCTGCCGACGTGGACAAGCTCCTCCAGGTGCTGCACCGCCTTACGGGCTACGGCAACACGGTGGTGGTCATCGAGCACAACCTGGACGTCATCCGCACGGCGGACTGGATCATCGACATCGGCCCCGAAGGCGGTGATGCGGGGGGCAAGATTATCGCCACCGGACCACCTGCGAAAATCGTGAAGCAGAAGAAGAGCTATACGGGCCAGTATTTGAAGGACAAGCTGTAGGCGGCGGGGACGGGTGCTCCAGGAAAGGCACCCTTGGGTCTCTTTGGTGACGTAGGTGTGACCCCCTTGGTTTTCTTTGGTGACGTTGGGGTGCCACCCTCAAAGACGGGAGCTCCGCGACCGCCTTTGTGGGTGTGGTTTGTCCAGGGGT